>JACPBN010000006.1 GCA_016180275.1 Candidatus Woesearchaeota archaeon | reverse complement strand
CCCCATAATAGGTCTGCAGCCCTCTCGCTAGGTAATTCATACTGCTCTAGGCCAATATTTTGCTTATCATTATTTGCTAACTTAGACAAAATTATTGCCAGCTTTGATTTTGTTATGTCCATGGAATACTCACTTTTACTCATAAAATTAGTTTATAACTATTATAACCTCATTATATAAAAAGTATTCGCTCACTTCATCTATCATCTATTTACCTATAATAACTAGTAATAGGCTAATAGTGCATTATAGATCGTAATCTGTGCTTCTAAACAAAGCAGTATTATCCACATGCTTATATTCTTTTTGCTCTAAAAGTTCTATATTTGGCTATAAATGGCCTTCTCTTAGACATCTATTGCTAAAATATCTACTATTTTAATACTCACTTATCTTTTTAAACTGCCTATAAACTACTTATAATAAACTTATGGTCATTAATACTCTATTTGTTATTTTCCGGCTTCTCACTCTATTTATTCCATTTTTAGGATCATCTTTTCCATTTTCTTCTACTATTATCTCCATTATTCTCTCTTTTTTGGTATTTTTAGCTCATTTTGATCGATTTTTATCTGTTTTAATCACTCACTTTTACTCATAAAACTGCTTTAAAACCTCTTTAAACCTATTTTAGTAATTAATATCCAATTTTATCATCTCTCACTTTCATCATATCACTAAAACAACTTCATCTCATCCAATTGGTCTAGATTGCCTATAATAAACTTATAATCTGTTTTTAGCCATTTTAATTCTCACTTTGTTGTTTATAGTTCATCTCTCATTTGCTCTAATTGTCTAAAAGCTTATTTAATTAGGTTTATACCTATTTTAAAATGTTTTCGCCCTATTTTAGGTTAACTCTCCATTAAACCACTCTTTCCATTCTCTTTTATCATTTTATAACTTCTCTTTATTTTTTTAATTATTTTTATTTAATTTCTCGATTATTTTTTAGTTTTTTGAAAATTCCCTCCTTCCTATCATATTCCTAAAACATTCCCAATACTATCCCAAGACATTCCCACTAAAAATATTTATAGCTTTTTTATAAGTAATATTCTCGATTATAAAAGCTTTTTCATTCCCAAAATGTTCCCAAGATAGTCCCAATATATTCCCAGGACCATCCCAAAAAACAAAAGATTTTTATAATTGCTTTACTTACCTATCAAAAAATGCTATTTTTTACAAGAAAACCGGATACTGAAACGCCAAAAAAAATTACTCAGTTGAATCAAATACGAGCTTTACCATGAGCTAAGGCATGATTTAATGCCACTGATTACTCAAGAAGTGAGTTTTGGCATGCAAGAATTTAAAGAAAAAAATGATAAATTAGTAAAGCAGTTAGTAAGAGAGTCAATTGATGAGTATTACTTGTACCATGACGTAAATTTCAAGCTTAATACATTACAGTCACAGATAAATGAGTTCAAAAATACCTCATTTAGTCATCAACAGCCTTCTCCTATCTTACAAGAGAAAATTCAGATAATTGAACATCAAAAATCAAATTTAAGGGCTAATTTGCGTGAAAAATTGCTGAAAAAGATCACAAAAAACTCAAAAGATTATTTAAAGAACATGTTAGTCTCCATGATTCATAAATACGAAAAGATTTCTGCGCATCAGCTTAGGGAGATGGTAGTTGAGGAACAAGGTTTATGCTCTAAAAGCTCATTTTATCGCATTTTAGAGGAGCTTGAAGAGCTTTCAGACATCAGCACATTATGGGAAGGCAAGGAAAAAACATATTTAGTTAAGGTAAAAGCTACTAGCCAAAAACACTAGTTCTCGTCGACAAGATACCAAAAAACAGAAACCTTTATATACAAGTGCCTGCTACAAATTACTATACTAATATCATATCTTGGGGGATTTTTATCTGGTTTTAGAATGTTTATCTTCCAGATGTATTAATTTAATTTTATAAACGGGGGTGGATTTAGATGACAGATTTAGCTATGCAAAAGGATAGATTTATTGCTTCTGGCTCAAATCAAGCCATAAATGCAGTTCAAAATATAGTTCTTGAGATAAATAATGAATTAAATGAGCATTTAGAGGTAATTAATGAAAATACTTCTGAAATACAGGCTAATTATGGGTATATTTCTCAATTAGACTCTAAAATTACCAAGTTAAACGAAAGGCTTGATAATATACAGCTCTTTTTGCGTGGATTAGCTAAGGCAGATGACCTTATAAAAGAGGCAAAAAGTGAGACTTCCTATCACATTCAACATTTAACATCAAAAGAAAAGCGATTATTTTTAGTGCTTTACACTAATCCAAACAAAGCTTTTTCGTATAAAGACCTTGTTGAAAAACTTGGGTTGCCAGAAAATTTAGTTACTGAGTACATTTCTAGCATGATTGAAAAGGGTGTTCCATTAATTAAAACTTACTTAAACGGCAGATCTTATTATAGTATTGATAAGCAATTTCGTGATTATCAAACAAAAACCAACCTATTGAAAATTACACAGCAAGTACTAGTTGCTTAATATTTTTAATCTTTTATTATATATTTATACTTTACTAACTAAATAAAAATAGCAGTTATTGCTTAAAATATATACACTAAAACGTGTATGACTTATTGTATCTATATTTAACATTTTTTCTAATATGGTATAGTTCTTAGATTAAGAAATCAATATAAACAATATCTGCGTCTAATATATCTAAGACGCAGTTTTTGCTAAAATAAGGATAAACTCCTTTAAAACTTATTATGGTGTAGTTAAATATATCCTAATTATTTAATTAATTTTTTGCTAGAATAAATTAAGATATTCCAAAATTAGTGTACCTAATGTATATACTAATTTTGTAAAACCTGATATTAACTAATACTTTTAAACAACGCTTAAATATTTTATATTCAAAAAAAATTAAAAATTATAACTAAAAACTAAAATATTTATTTCAAAATATATTATTATTATTATTATTATTTGTATATGGGAAATAAATCTCTAGTAAAAATCAAAAAAGAATGAAATCTAATCACACTAAAAAACACAGAATAGTGTTAAATTAATAAGAAAAAATATATTCAAAATACAAAATTGCTGCTTTAAGCCATCATGTCCAATGGGCTAATAACCTTCTTCAGCTGCTCATTACTTATTTTTGTATAACGTTCAGTCGTTGCTAGATTACTATGCCCCAAAAGCTCTTGAATTATCCTAATATCAGTTCCTGCTTCCAACAAATGCGTAGCAAAACTGCTCCTCAATGCATGGCAATAAATTCTTTTCTTAATACTTGCTTTAATGGCTGCATCTTTAATTATCTGCTGAGCTTGTCTTATGCCCAAATGCCTGTCTTTAACTGCAAATACATATTCACTGGCATTATTATGTTTATTATTATCATCATTATCATCATCATTATTTGTATTCTTATCCCTATCCGCTAAATATACTTTTAACTGCTCAATCAGCTTTTCAGAAAGTATTATATGCCTGTCTTTTCTGCCTTTGCCTGATCTAATTATTCCCATTTTCTCATCAAAATCTAAATCGTTAACTTTGATTTTAACTGCTTCACTAACACGTAATCCTGCGCTATACATAAACTCTATCAGCAGTTTATGCTTAATATTGTCTGTTACATCTATCAAGTGTTTTAACTCATCCTGTGACAGCATAGTAGGCAATTTTTTCTCCTGTTTTAGGGCTTTGAGGCCATTTACTATATCATGCTTGATTATCTCATTGAAAAAGAACTTTAATGCAGAAACAAGCAGATTAACAGAGCTTGCCTTGTAGTTTCTATCACTCAATAAATATGCCATGTACTTCTTAACCTCATCTTGGCTTGCTTTCTTTGGATCAACTTTACTAAACTCAAGAAACTTCTTTGTCTGATAGCAATAATTACCTATGGTCCTTTCTGTAAATCCTCTTAATTTTAATTCAATTGCCAGCTTGTCAAGATATTCTTCTGCGTACATGCAATATTTAATAATTCAACGATATATAAGCTTATTCCATATACTTTATATATTTATTGACGACAAAATCCAATTAAAATCAACAAAATCAGCTAAGAAACAAGCTATTGTCATAGTGCCTAATACTAAAACTCTCACTCATCACATCACAAACGGATAAAGCACTAACCAGATAAAATTGCCTACCAGAAAGAAATATCCAACATAAATCAGTGTCGAAGCGTTCTTTAATAATGGCACAACAAACTCAGAGATATAAGGCAGGTTAAAATTAAAAAACAATGCAAAGAAGCCTACAACTATCGCCAGATCAACCAAACTATGCAGTATTGAGAGCAGAATAAAAAACGGATGCCTGCTTAAATCATGTATCTCATGCCCGATGTCCATCAGAATTATTGGCACATAAAGAACTAATGCCCCTATAAGTATTTCTTTATTAAAAGGAATCTTGATATTGCCAGGCAACGAACCAGCTAATCCAAGCACTAATGCGCCTACAATCATTCCCCACAATGCATCTTCACTGTCAAAAAAAAGTTTGATCATGTTTCCACCAATATTTTGAGCTGATTATTATTGACCTCTCTTTTATCTTTATCCTCTTTTTCTTATTATCCCATATAACTCAGATTCTTCAAATCATTTAATTTTTCAGCTTCCTGGCCTTTTTGCATAATCATCTTTAGTTTGTCCTCAAATTTCTCAGCTTGTTCTAATAATGGCTTATAATCAACTTTTAAGCCCAAATACTTGTCAAGCACTTCAATGACTTTAGCTGCTGCCTTAGAATCTGGCAGATTGCTGTGTGTTTCAGCAAAAATACAGGAATTTAAAAACCTATCGCCTCTAACTAGTATGCATCCGCTTACTCCCATTATAATGCCTTCTTTCAGATCTTCACAGCCTGCTTTCTTTAGCCCTTGCTTGGCATTTTCTGTTGACGCATAATAATATATTTTTGGCTCATCTGTTGGCTGTAAACTGCCTACGCCTTCCAAACAAATAATTTCTTTTGCATTTAATTGCTGAGAAATCTCAATCACAGCTTCTGCCACTTTCCATTCAAAGCCTTTAATTGCAGTTATGCCGTGCACTATTACAATATTATAATTTTTATTATAAAATATACCTAATGGCTCAACCAACTTCCCTTCATGCACAGCAACCATTGGCTGCAGTTCATCAATCCAAATCTTGCCGATAAACTCTGTCTTTAAATGATCCAATAAGAATTCAGTTGCAATTGTCCCTACTAACCCAAATCCAGGAAACCCGTTTATTATTATCGGGTTTTTTGGCTTCTTAAACAATTTTATTTCCATTTTTACCTCTTTTTTAATTTAATAAGTGAAGAATATTTTATTGTTTATAATACTTTTGCTTAGTTATGTGTACTCGACAATTTTTCTTATTTCTACTGCAATTTTCATGCTTTTAAACATACTAATGAAGATATTGGCGTGCTCATCAGGGACCAAAATACTGCCAGTGCTTATTTTTCTGCCTGCATATTTCTGCAAAAGTCCCTCATAAAATTTTTTCTTTTCTTTTCTGCCAAATAATTTTTTTGATAATGAAATTCTTTTTGATTCAGGCTTTATTTGTCTCCAGGAAAATAATGTCTTATGCTCTGCTCCATTAGGAGTATCTTTAAACTTGCCGTATAGTGTTATTCCATTTGAAATAATGCTATTTTTGAGGTCTTTCCACTCGTTCAAGTCACCGATTTTTAGGCTAATTTGATTATCTATCCCTTTTAGCCTCCAATAGTTCGTATATTTCACTGTTTTGTAATACTTATCTAGAGTAGCGTTGATTTGTTCTTCAAGTTTTTTTTTTGGGCTAACTAAATCGATAAATAAATCTACATCACTATCTATATCAGCTTCATCTCTGGCTACACTTCCAAATAATATTATGTTTCTTATTTCTCTTGCATCTATATTTTCAAGCAAAAATGACGCAAAATCCATGCTGTAAGCTTTTAGTTTATTCAATTTCAACACCTATGCTTTTAAACAGCTTTTTCAATTCCTGAAATTTTAAAATAAAGTCTTCAACAACTTTTTCAGATTGCGGTTTTCCATAACATAGGGAATCCCTTCTTTCTTCGACCCTATGCATTAAATCTAGAATTTCCTCCTTTTTTTCAAACTCATACGGGAATTTATCTTTTACCTTATTTTTTGATTTGAACCATTCATGCTTTACAACAAAGCCTGGGTCTATCAGGTTGTTTTTATGTAAAAAAATCTCAAACATATCTGCTGCTGCCGCAGAAGCATTAAATCCGATATTTCTTTGCTTTTTTACAATGTCCTTTATTATCGCTTCATCAAATGCTTCAATGCTTTCTTTCAATCTTTCCAGATGGTTGTCTATGTTCATGGTTACGTTTGTACCCAAGTTATGGGTACATTTGTATCCTAGAATCTCTTTCATCTATTTAAATCTTTTGGTACATTCGTACCCAAATTAGGGGTACATCTGTAACCACTAAAAATATATCATCCATCCTATAAAATTAAGATTTTTTAGATTATATGCATTATAAAATGTAACCCTACAGCTCCATCGCAAACATCGCTATCATCAGGAATATGCCCTGCACTAAGAAAATGACATAATAGAATGTGTCTTTGATAAAGCTCAGCTCAAACTGCGGCGGCCCTATATGAAATCTAAATAATACCTGCAAAATCCCAACAGCCATAACACCGACTGCAATCATAAAGCTCATCCACCCTACTGCATTGCTGTTTGTTATCTCTATCACAGAATTAATCATCAGATAAAACCCGGCAACTGCAAGAATATACGCAGCTATCTGTATAGGAAACCCCTGCAATGCAAACCATGTTGGCCCAACTCCCATCTTGCTCAATAATGGCAGTGCTCCTAAAGCTGCCAACAGGAACCCGACAAATCCGCTTACAAAATCCTTTGTTTCCATCATTGGTATCTGGCCTCTTTTTTATGTTAGTAATCTAATCAACTTATAATACTAAAAAAATAAATTAAAACAGTTAATAAAATAAATTAAGCAGGTTTATACTGCTGCTTTCCCAATCTGAGATCTCAAGGAATCCAGTTGGTTGATATCTCTATTAATATTAATTAAAGTAGCTTTTGCATATCCAAGCAACTTCTCTTTAGCAGTTTTATCTATTTCGCCCATTGATGCAGGTATTTCATATTGTGAAACCCATTTTTTTACATCAAACTCTTCTCTTTTTATTATCTTAATCATCTTTTCAAACATCAATAAGCTTCTGACAAACACTTTATATACATCGACAAAAGCATCTTTTAGCAATGCTACGAATATATGCATATCTTTTTCCTCTGCTCCGAATTCTTCTGCTTCACTTTTTCCACCTTTCTTAAATTTAATCAGCTTGTTAATGGCATTTGCATGCTTCTTTAATGCCCCTTCTCTCGAATGTGCTTTGGTAATGCTTCTTCTTAATTGGGCAGCTTCATACCTCATCACAAAATAGTTTACCCATCTTCCATCAGCAAAGAATCTAGTTTTTACAAAAAATGCAGAATCCATCTCGCCTTGAATTAAATGCATTAATCCATTAACAGCCAATCTTGCCCTATTAAGCAGATCAAATATTCTTGCCGTAGATAAATGCCCAATATCAGATTCATCTTTTGCAAGCAAAGCTAATTGTTGTCTTACTTCTTGAGGAGATAATAATTTATTTTTTTCGGCTTCTTTTAACTCTTTAACCTGATCATGCAAAACACCCTCTGCTTCCAAGATAACTCTGCCTAATACTTTCAGGCTTAGAAAATCATTTTGGACAAGCTTATGGACAGCTGTAAATGCCAGCTGGGCATCTGTATCTAATTTCTTTATCGCAGCTTGTGCTGCTTCAACATTATGCCTTTCAATGCTTTTTCTAACAATAGCATCATCACTTTTGACAGCAGCTTCATCTTTTGTCAAATTCTTAATTTCATAACGCATTTCCCAATATCTCAGCATAGAATTAAATGTGCCTGCGCTAGTATTCTTGAATGCTAATCCTAATTCAACCATCATCAACACCTCTTATAACTTTTTATTAGCTCTTATTAAAAGCAGAACTTCATCTGCCTCTTTTCATGTTTTATTTGCTTTCCTCTTTTTTAATAATTATAATCAGCGATTGTATATAAAACTTTTGATTTTCTGCTCGTGAGTGGTATACGCGTGCATGGGATATTTATCATCTGAGCCTTATAGTTGCTATCTGCATTTAAATATAATTCAGATCATTGCAAGCAATATATGCGCAGGGATAGCATTGTATTTATTGCCAAGCTCTAATGTGTGTTTAGTGACTAAGATTCCTTTGTTAAAATGAAATAAGCCGCGATAGTCTTCTCTTCTTATTGTATTCTGGTATTTGATCTCAAATGGAAATAGGCTATCTTTAATGTTCAGTAAAACATCTACTTCAAATTTGTTTTTCCAATAATATGCTTTTGGAAACAAGCCAACATCTGATAGCCTTGCTAAGTTAGAAGCTGCTGCTGCTTCAATAAGCTCTGGCCCTATCTCAATATCCTTAAAATATATCTTTTTTCTGAATATGTGGTAGATAAATGGGTCAATAAAATATAATTTTTTATTTTTGGCAAAATCAGGCAGCTTTTTGTTAATCTCCAAGTAATAAAGCACTAGTAACACAAACATATTCTCAAAATCTTCCACATAGGCAGAAACTGTCTTATGACTCTTGATTTCAGCTTCTTTTGCCAATGAGTCCCAGCTGATGGCAGAGCTTTGCTTTACTATAATTGATTTCAATAGCTGTATTGCTATTTTTTCTTGCCTGCCCCATTTGACAATATCTCCAATAACCCATCTGTAATACAATTCGTAAACGTATTCTGGAATCTCTTTGTTGTTATGAAACTCATTGATAACAAGTGGAAACCCGCCAGTAATGAGGTATTGGCTAAACAGCTTTTTTAATTCAGAATCAAATATTTTTGCTGCTTTGATGTCTTTATGTGAAATCTTTTTTAGGTTTATTTTCTTTATTTTCGCAGCAATCTCAGGTTTAATGACTTTTACATACTCTGAAAATGACATAGGCAACAATTTTACATCTTTGCCAAGCTTTCCTGTTCTCCCTGGCATTAATTCAGCGCCATGCTTTATGTCAAGCGTATGCGATCCAGTCAGCATCATACAGCACCCTTTTAATTCTCCTGAATCATGCAGGCTTTTTACTGCTCTCTGCCATTCTTTTATTTTTGAGACTTCATCTAAGAACATATATCTCTCTCTTATGCCTTCAGAAAAGCTCAAATACTCTCTTAATACTACAGCTAGCTCCCTAAAATCAACCAGTTCATCACAGCTCCAGAAAAATATGGCTTTTTCATCAATATTCTCTTTAAGCAGGTTCCTGATAAAGAGCTTCATTAATGTTGTCTTGCCTACTTGCCTTGGGCCGCGTAAAGTGAAAATATTGTCCGGCAATAATTTTATCTCAAGCTTTGGCTCCCATTTATACTTTTTTTCCTCATACTCCTTGATATGCTTGTCTTCTTGTATGTATTGCCTTCCTTTCCACCAAGGATTTAATAACGGTAAATCTGCCATCTTATGGTAATAGAATACCTACACCTTTATAAAGCTTCTGGTATTACAATACCAGCCAATCTTAAAATTTTATATCTAAGCTCAGGCATTTCCGGCTCAACCAATTCAATATGGATATTCTATTCTAAGCAGCCTAACTACCCATTTTTGAGTATTATGGATGCATGAAATATTATGTATTCTGCCATTGCGCAAATTATGTTTGAGCATAAGCAGTATACTTTACTCTCAGCTAATATCTATGCTTTTTGCGCCATTGCTATAAGCTCTTTGGGCGTTATAACTTCTATCTCCTGCTCAGATTTCCCTTGCTTGCATACCAAAATCTTTTTGCCGTGCAGATCTTCTGAATTTCTTCTAAATTTAGAAATATCTTCTTTAGTTATTTTTTTCCATTTGACTTCTCCTATAACTTCAGCCTTATTTCTTTTTGTGATGATAAAATCTACTTCTTTGTCCATGGAAATATAATATTCCTTCCTACCCTTATAAAGTTCAGCAAATAAGTCAGCAATAAAATTCTGTATCTCTAAATGCATTAATTTCTCTAATGTTGGCTTAACTTCATCAAGCGATATTGTCCTGTTGCTAATATCATATCTGCTGTCTAAATAATAATAAATATTCATGATGGGAGAAATAAGCCTGTAATAATGCTCTTTTCTCTTATGGAGCTTTATGCTTTCTATCAGCTCCATTTCCTCTAGGTTTTTTAAGTATTGGATAATATGTGTCTGGCTGGGGTCTGGAATGAGTTTTCTTGAATACAATATTGATGTTAATTCATTTGCATTCCAAATCCCTGAGCCGATTAAGTTTAATATCGCTTCATATTTTATTGTCAGCTCGCGCTCTTCCTCTGTAAAAATCTCTCCTATGAGCGCAGCAATTGTGTATTTTGATTCGCAGATAAGCCCATAAATAAAATTAATTGTGCTTTCATTGTTGTACATAGGTATAATCCAGGGCTCTCTTAAGAAAGTAGCCAACTCTATAATTTTGTCATAATCAAATTTTTGCTTTAGGCTAAGCATTATATCAGTTGGCCTTATAAATCCTATCTTATATGGTGTAAAAAAGCCTAGCATAGGCGATTTAGGCTCAAATATTTTTTTCACGACCCTAAGGCTTGAGCCAGATAATATTACTCTTCCTTTAGGGTGTAAAATAGCTATTTCCTCTAAAATACTCTCATCAAGGCGCTGAAATTCATCAATTACTATGGCCTTATTCTGTGAAAGCAGTTCTTTTATTTCCTGGATAAGGCTATTAATTGGCAATGTTCCTTTATTAGCAATTACGCTCAAATCTTTTTTAATGGTGTAATAATTTTCAAATCCGCATAAATCCCTTAGCATAAAAGTTTTGCCGACTTTTCTTCTTCCATATACTAAAATCCATGATTTTTTGCTAATAATTTCGCTTGTTTCTCTTCTCTTTATTATATAATTCATATTATATAACCAGAATTATATTTAATATATAAGCTTTTATATACTGTAAGATATAAATAGCAATAACTTTGATGCGATCCTGATTCACCTAAAAAATGTCTTTTAGAGAGCCTTCTTGCTTGCTGCTATATTTGTTTTAAGCAGATAACATAAATACGATATAAGGAGAATAGAAATATGATGGCTATATTATTTAAAAATAACAACTACTTATACCTGCTTAGCTCTTCCGTTGTGATTTCTCTTAACGCAGGAATCTGTTTTAAAACTTGGTCAGCTGTAAAACCTAACTTTTCACGAGTATAAAATCTTATCATTGCCCTCACAGTTCTTACATTAAAAGATCCTGCTGCTTTAACTCTCTCCTCTCTTGTCAATGGTGAGCTTACAATCAAGTTTCTGACATAATCAATCTTCTGCTTCAAAGCCATTGCATCTTTATCAACATTATACATAGCTATTCCTGTTTTCCCTTCTTTATTTAATTTTATCAACTCTTTATCGATCTCTTTTAATGTATCATCTACAAGCTTTGCAGGCTTTCTGTTTGCCAATACATTTAACTCCTTTTCTAACCTAGGAATTAACTCCTTCAGCAATAATCCCTTAAGCTCTGCCTGGTCTTGAGGTATTTTCTGGTCAATATCCTGCTTAAGCACTTCAACTGGCTTGTCTTTAAAGTTTGGGTCTGTGCTGTTTCTTGCTCTTTCAATAACATTACGCAAATATTTAGGCGAAGAAAGTTCTTTAACTAAATTTTTATATTTCTCAGGGATTTTGCCGCCATGTATCTCATCAAACTCTTTTGCCTCAACTTTAATCTTCTTTTTTACTATTTCTTTTAAGCTCTTTTCCTGCTCAAACTGCTCTGCTACACGCTGTTCAGCTAACTGTATTACTTTCGCGTCTTTCTCGATTGCTTCTAGTATCTTCTGTTGCCTTGGCAATAATACTGTAAGATGTTGTCTAACAAATCTTTCTAGCTTTGATTTATCAACCCATTTAGTGAAATCTGGACGTACAATTCCATTCATATCTTGATAATACTGCAGGTCATCATACTTTGCTTGCAGATCGCCCTTAGCAGCCCAATAATAATGCGTGGTTGTAGTCGCCGTATTTCTTTGCAGATATTGTTTTTCCTCAAAATTTTCCTGTATAAATTGTCTTAATGCTAAAGTATTTTTAACATTAGCTTCAAGCGCTGCTTTAAATTCAGCTCTTTTCTCTGCAATTCTAAACCCAGCAAAATAATGTACAGTTTTGGTACGATCCATAATTAATTCTAATGCACCTATCTTATTATCTTTTATCACAAATTCAAAATCCTTTTCAAGCTCTGCTTTCTCTCCAGCTACTTCTGTATCTCTTTCAGCCAGCTCATCATCAACCTGCTTTCTTAGCTCTAGTAATGGCCCATATTCCTGCTTGATCAATTTTACAGCCAATAATCTTCTGTCCTGCTCAGTTTTTCCTGCAGCTCCGGTAAGCTCAACCAATTTCTTATACTGCGGATGCCTTGATAAATATTCAGTATGCCTGTTTGCAAAATCATTAAGCTCATTCATCTCCCTTACATCAACAGTAGCAGCAGCTATCTCAGACTCCTCAATATGCTTCAATGACATTATCATGTCCTCTATTGCCTTCAATATCTGCTTATTTACAACTGTTAAGCTATCTGCTGCCATAAAGCCTCCTTGCTTCAGGTATGTTGCCTGTATTTACTGCAGCTTGGTACTGTCTCAATATCTCCTGCTTTCTCCTGAACAATGCATCTAAAGCTTCCTGGTTTGCAGTCACTTCTGCTGCTGCCTGCGCGCCTAGTGCAGTGCCTCCTGGTGTTAGCATTGTCTTAGCACTGCCGTATTTTCTGATCCCTACAAATATAATTATTACAATAACCAAAACAATGCCACCTATGCCGCCATACTTTACTGCGCTTGCTGTTGATTCAGCTTTGGTTGCTTCTTTTTCTGATTTTTCTAAATCTTTTTGTAGTTTATCTAATTCAGCTTTCTTTTTACTTACATCCTCATCAGTTAAAAAATCAGGCTTTTTCCATCCGTTTCTTGCAACCAAAGAAGATAATCTTTCTTTTATCTTGGCATCAGCCTTAACTGCATCTTCCATCAATCCAGCATCAAACATTGCCAATAAATTATTATAATCGCTTTCCTCTTTAATTGCAGTTATCAAGTCACTTGTCTCCTCTACT
The DNA here is from genome assembly GCA_016180275.1 of Candidatus Woesearchaeota archaeon. GTDB lineage: Archaea > Nanobdellota > Nanobdellia > Woesearchaeales > UBA10200 > UBA10200. The sequence continues at coordinate 31,976 of JACPBN010000006.1, read as the reverse complement.
CCAAACTTTACATCAGCAGAAACAAAGATGCTTAAAATAGAGAGAATTACTAAAATCATTACGCTTATTGTTATTAATCTAGTTTTTGATTTCATTTTTATTAGTTTTATTTAATCTCAAGTGATTCTTATTTATCAAACAATGCCTGTATCTTTACAGGATCAACTTCACCTTTGTTCTTTGCAGCATTGAACAATACTTTCAGATAAGGTATGCTTTTGCCAGCAGGCTTATACCATTTGCCATCAAACTGCACATATGTTTCTGTTCCAACTTTAGCAGTTGCGCCATTGAAATTTCCTTCCAATGTATCTGCAGTTTTTGTTGTTTCATCATATAATGTTATTGTCTTATCATTCTTATCCCCGATTGTAATCTCAACACTAGATTCTTTGCCATCATCAGTAGTTGCTTTTAATATTATTTTGCTTCCAGGTACACTATTAGGCACATCTTTGATCTTAACAGTTATTGAATTTTGATTTTTACTGACTTCTTCAACCTCATTCAAAGTATCTCCTATCTTCTCCCACTTTGTTATAACTACATTTTCTACTGGTTTAACGACAGCAGTAAACGTTTCAGTATCACCTTGCTTTAGGGTTCTTTGAGATGGCGTTAAAGTAAATGCAACTGTAAGTGAATTAACTACACTAAATTCTTTTGTTTGTTGTGCAGTTGTTAACCTTAAGCTGCCCTTATAGGCTGCTGTAACTGTAATTTTGGAGCCAAATCCTACACTCTCTTTAACTATTAATTCGCCTTGATTATTGATAGTAGCAAAAGCTTGGCTAGCTGAATCTAATGCCCAAGTAATATCTGTTGCAGGAATTGTAGCAGGCTCTATTCCAATCTTTATCATTTCATTTCTTAGCAATTTATCCTTTGGTGCATTTATTCTAAATATAGTTCCTTTATCTTTTACATTGATCTTTATAGTGACAGGCGTTGCAGTAGAGCCACTAGTAGGATCATTTACAGATAATTCAACTGTTGCAGGACTGGCTGCAGTTCCTTTTAACTTAACATGAATTTTATCTTTAGCAGGATAATCTAATGTTTCTAGTAAATCACCTTCTCTAACTTTGTTTGCTTGGACAGCATTGCCTGCTGGTTTAGTTTCAACATTAAAACCAAGCTCTTCTTCTGGTGCTAGATTAACTTCAACAACATTATCAGATGAATCTAAATCTGTTGTTCCGATAGGTGTTATTTTAATCTTAGTAGATGGGGTATCAACAACTTTAAATCTTGCAATTGCTTGTAAACTTTCATCATCTGTTTTTACACTTACATCAAACTCTTCTCCAACATTTGCTAAAACTTCTCCTGAGCCAGTATTTGCTCCAAGTGTAGTTCTATCTATTTTTATCTTGCTCTGATCATAAACCCATTTGAAATTTGGCACAATTACTTTACTATCAACTTTAATCTCAAATTCTACCTTTGCTCCTTTTGTCACTTCATGCTTACCACTTACTACAGTGCTTGGATCTGGCTTAGTAAATGCAAACTCAACTGGTTTAGCAGTATATTCATCTTGTATTAATTTATCAATATCTGTTATTTTCTGTTTAATCTGTGGCTGTGTAATTGTCAATCCTGCAAATTGCTTATTAGCAGCTTTTGCTGCCTCAAATTTTTTATCTAATTGATCATATAATCTTTTAGCATCTTCTAATTTTTTCTTTGCAGCATCCCTTTTCTGTTGGTTTTGTGGCTTTTCAGCATTTGCAGCTGATAATTCAGTCTTGCCTTCATTGTATAACTTCTCTGCTTGTGCACTTATCAGCATAATCTTTGGTTCATCATCAGGCAATTCAACAGTTATTTGTGTTTCAGCTTTTACTCCAGCTACATCTGCATACTCAGAATCAAAAGTAGCAGTAATAGTATATGTTCCGGCATCATCAAACTTAACTTTTGAGTGATCTATTGCTTCTTCTGTTTTAGTTGCTCCGGTAGCAGGATTTACTGCCCATGCAGTTGATTTAATTCTTTTCTTATATTCCTCAAAATCAACACCCTGTTGCTTTGGCACAATATTAAATGTTAAAACATCTCCTGGCCTAACTACATCATCTGTTCTTTCCTTAACAACATTCAAGCCAACGTCTAATGGAGTATCTATTGTCCAAGTAAATTCAGTAATCTTTTTGCCTTGCATTTCTCCCTCTTTTGCAAATAATTCTAAAGTTACTATTGAGCCTTCTCTAACAGTTGGCTTTTTAACTGTAAATATGGCAGTATCATCATCTCCTGTTTGTGGATCTATAGGTTTACCGCTTATAGTTTTTTGTCCCCATGTCTTCTTAACATAATTAAACACGGCATCTTTTGTTACACCAGTCTGAAGACCAGTTACATCAGTTATAGAAATCCTATCTACTCTAAATGTCTGACCACTAACTGGCTGTTGATTAAACTTAAGATTTGTGTCAAAGAAAGCTTTATCGTACTTAAACTGCGGCCCATCAAGATTTATATTTTCTGTCTTTGTCTTTATAGCAGTAAATGAAATCTTTAATTGCTCTACTTCAGCCTTTTTATTTACAAGATATGCATTGGCTGGATCATCTAAGTTAATATCTTTAAAATTATTCTTCAGTGCTTCATCTAATTTTTTTAGAGCACCATTGATATTTATGAGTGCATTTGTTTTAACACCATCTCTCTCTGCTCGTAGTTTGTTATAAATAGTATTGATTAACTCGTCATGTTTCTGCTTTTCTGCATTAGCTTGTCCAATTTTTGATTCTATCTGTGTTAATCTGTCTTGCACAGTTGCTTTGTCATTAATTGTTAATCTCCATTCTGCTCTTTTATTAATTGCAGTTGGATTAATAGGATTCGATTTGGTTACAGTTTCAGTTGATGAGAATATCCAAAATCCGGTTTTTTTTGTTGCTTGGGATGTTTGCGTTAAAATTAATTTAACAATATATTCCCCTGCAATATTTGGTGCAGTAAATAAATATCTTCTGACTGCATTTTTCTGTGCTGTATCTGTTATATCTTTACTTCCTTGCAATACTTGCCATTCCCATGTTAATCCTGTTGAAGGAAAACTACTATCCAAGGTAGCAACAAATTCCTTGCTCTGCCCAGGCGTTAGCTGCCCAATATTCCCGACAGATGGGTCAAATGTCACACTTCCTGCAGTAAACTGTAATGTCTCTTGCGCATCTCCTACAAATCTTCCTAAAAACTTATTGCCTGCTCCTGTAATTAGCCAGACATCATACTGCACTCCTTTTTGTTGATTTCCAACATTTAATACAATAACCCTGCTATCGCTTGTTTTAGTGACTGGCTCAACATCCTGGATTGTTAGGCTATTTGCATCGTTACCTACTTGATGAATTAAATAATTGCTCTTTGAATTAAAATTAACTTGGCTTTGAAACTCTATTGGCATTATAATCTCGATAGAGTTACTTGATCTTCTACTGACTGTAATAGGCTTAGTCACTTTTTGCAATTTATACACATTTTCAAACCTGCTTTCTGTTGTGCTAACATTAGCTAACGAGATGGTATATCTTTCCATTTCTCTCTGCAATGACTGTGTGCTTAAGAGATCTTTCCATTCTATTTCATAATTACTCCCAATAGCTACATCAACAGTAAATGTTGCCCTTTTGTTGTCTATAATCTTTGTTCTGGTTGAGCCGTCTAATCTATATACACTTACCAAATCATTTGGTAAGCTATTAGGGTCTGTTACAACACCATCTATTACTCTTTTTTCTACTCCACCGGCCCCTAAATCTGCCTCTGCATAAGTATTAATAACAAGCTTATGTGTAGTAACGCCTAATTTCTCAAAGATTAAATTAATACTCTGCGAGCTTCCTTTAGTATAGCTTGCGCTGAAATCCTTTAATCCAAAACCATTATATATTTGCGATCTAAAAATTACATTCTCGGTATCTCTAAACAGACTTACTTCTCCTCTATATACATATACTGAATCAGGTGAGCCAGGCCTTTTCTCAACAAATGATATTGCCGGAGGGTTTAACCTATTATTCTCAGCTTCAGCATAAATTACAGGGTATCCGCTAACAGATTCAAAGTATGTATTCAATGCATCTGGAATCTTAACATGAAGCTCAAAAGTTACCTTGTCTGTTGATATCCCTCTATAGATATCAGGAAATAAAAGATAATATTCTGTTAATACTCCTAAGGCTTCTGCTCTTGTTTTCATTAAGTCATATATGTCATCAATATAAATTGGGGTTGTGCTTCCTCCTACAGATACAGAAACAGTTTTCTTATAGTAATCACGTCCGCCGCATTCTGTCAAACGTTGCTTTACAACACCGGCAGCCTTTAAGAAATTATATCCGTCCTTGACTTCATTTTTAGTAGTGTATTTGCCTTGAGAATTTTTATGGAATAACCTCCATGAAGCTTCTATCCTTGAATCTTGGTTTGATAGGCAATCATCAGGGGTTGAATAGCCTAAAGCAGATAATAACAAGAATAAAGCCACAGCTAACAGAAATATTACACCTGTTTTTTTAATTGTATTAAATTCTCTCATTCTTAATTATCTTTCATTAACTATAATTTTCCAGAGCCATATTGTATTGGTCCTGCAGGCTGTACATTTACATTATATTCAAATCTAACAATATTTGTACTCGCTGTATTTCCATCCATATCATATACTTCTACAATTATCTCTTTCTGCGAATTACGTGCATCATAACTAGTAACAGGAATCTCAAAGTTGATTGTCTTAGCAGAATTATCTATTGTCTCATCAATTGTCTGGCTAGCTAAAACCTGATTCACGGCATGGCCGAAAATTATTCTAAACTTATTAGGTATCTCGCTATCCAAGGATATAGAAAGCCTGATAGTTTGTTTTTGTGCAACCATTATCTCTTTTGGCCCAAAATTAATTTTTACTCCGTACTCACCTTTCGGCTGGCCATTTATAAATTCGTCATCATCTGTTAAAGTGTATTTTTGTCCAGATGAACTATCTACATTTCTTTTTCCAGCAAAATTAGGGATAGTTGTATCAGGAGAAGAACCTTTTAACTCAGCTAACTTATTATCAAGAAGTGCATCAAATGCAGTATCAATGCCTCTATAAGGTTTCCAGATATTCAACACCTCTTGTATTTTACTAATCAAAGGATCAATTTTAGCTTTTTTCTTACTTGCTATCTCTGTTGCTGTAGTACCTGTTATGCTAGCAATAGTTGCCTGCTCAGTTGTAACTTCTTTGTAAACATTTATTGCTTTAACCTTTATTTCTCCAGCATTTATAAACTTATCTATTTCGTTTTTATTCCTATTATAGTATGTCCTTCCTTTTAATCCTTTCAATGCAGCAACTGCACCATTAATTTTATCAGTAGCTTCTCTCTCGCTTTCTATTATTGCTTTATTAGTCTCAAATGCAGTTTTATCTGCTTCATGTTCTGCGCCTAAATAATCCAGCATTGCCTCTCCCGGCGTAACTTGGTCTGGTGTCTTGCCGTATGTTTCTATATAAGCATAAACTTTGCATTTCCAAACTCCTTCTTTTTCTAATGAATACGTCTGTTCAGTTGCCCTGTCCTTATAATCAATATCATAATATTTCTTAACATTACCGTCAACAGAAAACTCAAATCTGTATTTTATGTCTTTATTCACATTTTCAGGAGCGCCAGACATCTTTCCTGTTGTAGGGTCAATTGTGCAAATTAATTTAGTTTTATCATCACTTATTCTTAAATTTAGTTTAGGCGTTGTAGGATTTTGTTTGTCATAATCAAATCTCTTGCCCATCTCTTTCTGCATCTTTGCCTCAAGCTCTTCTATTTTTCCCATCACATCAAATAATCTCATTAAGTTTGCTTTTTTCTTCTCATCTTTTTCACTCTCACGTGCTTGCTCCACTAAAAACTTTGATTTATACTCTCCATTTCCAATCAATTCTTCAAGACGCCCTTTCTCTTCGTAAAGCGCGTCCAGCTCATCTTGTGTCTGCCTTACCTCAATATTGCTCAGCCTTCTCTGTTCGTCTGTATCAGTCGGAGAGCCTGCCATCAATTTGAACACATTCGCCATGTCAAACTTATTCTCCTTGCCTTCTAACACCAAATTAGCTACATTAAATGCAACCCATGTTATTACTAAAGCCAAAATAAATGCAAGGAGAACATTTTGACTCATTGTGGCTTTTATTACCATAAATATTACAAAGAATATTATCAGGAACAGGAAATTCTTTACAAATGGCACAAAAAAGCTAGGGGAATATCCGGCTTTTAATGCAGCAATTGCCAATGCTGCTCCAACTGCAATCGCTAATCCCTTCATGGCATTTCCTCCTGACTCCCCAAATCCTGTCTTCTTTAATCCAATTAATGCAATGCTGCAGAACAGTGCAAACATGATAAAGAAATCTATCAGGCTCTGGTTCCTGTTATAAAAATCAACCAGCTTGCCTGTGCCTTGTATGGGGTCATTGCCAACTCCTTTCGTGTTGCTTTGCCCGCTTAGTTTTCCTAATGCTGACCTCCCAAAACTTGCAACATCCTGCTCAAGTGTTGTTTCTGCGCTTGCGATATTTATTACGACAATGCTAAGCATCAGAGCTATTATTATATATGAAATATTCACAATCAACTTTCTCATAAATTTATTGTTAAAATTATTGCTTCTCATATTCAGACCTGCTCACCGTTATTCTTTATTGTCATTTTAACCATAGCTTATCTAAAAGCTTAAATGCATCTTTATCAAATTTTGAGAAAGCAAACCATTTCTTTCCCAAGTCTTTCAATGATGCTCCAAAATGGTAGACTTCCTTATTGTCAATTATGATAAACCTGTCATGCGACTGCTTAAACTCTTTCAGTTCAATTGAAGGATATTGTGAATTATATTTGGCTAAGTCAAGGGATAATTGCTTAGAGATCTCTTTAGTAAATATGATGGCTTGCACATTATTATTTCTCTTGCTGAATAGCGTCAAAACAGAATCATCTATGTAATTGTCGATCAAAACAATCGATTTTTTAGCTGTTCTGATGATATCTGAAACGAATTTATATGAGTCAAATATCTGCCCGTCAAAAAATATGCCTTTCTCAGGCTTGATGCTTTTGCTTTCAATTGCTTTGAACACTTGCTCAAATCTCTTATCATGATCAATCAGTTTAGTTTCAGCAGTATCTAATCTCTGAAAGATATGAGCATTTGCGGAAATAAACTTTCTCATAGCGACAAATGCTCTAACTATCTGAATATTAACCTCAATAGCTTTAGTACTTTTTAATACACCTGAAAGCGTTGCTACGCCTTGTTCAGTGAAAGCATAAGGTAAGGTTCTTCGACCGCCCCAACTTGATATTCCAAAATGGAATTTCAAGTTACTGTATTCTTCTTCTGTTAATTGAAACATAAAATCTAATGGAAATCTCTTACTATTCCTTTTAACCGCCTTATTAAGATTAAATGTTGTAACTTCGTAAAGTTCAGCTAAATCCCTATCTAGCATTACTTGTAATCCGCGAATAGTGTAAATCTTGCTTTTAACCTCTTCTTGATTAAAAACAGCTAATTCTCTGGGCATATTTTTCTTACCTCTTCTCCAAACATTTAAGGTATCGCATTTTGCGATACCTTTTTTTATGGTAACAAATTGTGACCTTAAGTTATTGTATTCTTTTTTATTTCTCAGACCTGCTCACCATTATTCTTCCTGATAAATTCATTTAACTCATTGAGATCATTATCATTCAGCTCAAGCAGGACTTTCTTGCCTTGGCTGGGTATCATTACAATAATTGGGCATCTGTCTAGTGCATATTCAGTAAATGGTCTTCCGCGGCCTTTCTTGATTTTCTTAGTTCTTTTTACTATCTGCTTATCCTCTAATCTTGCAAGAAAATTATCTACATTAGCTACTGACATCTGGAATTTCTCAGCCAATTCAGTGGGTGTTTTATTGCCTCTAGCTAACTCTTCCAGAATAAGCCATACAGTATCTTTGCCGAGTATTTTTGCGATGTTGTTGGACAAAGTAGTTCCTCTTTTTATGTTAACTCTAAGTATCCTTCCTTAAAATTAATATGAAGATTAAAATTTCTCAAAAAGCTTAATCCCAATAATCCATCTACATAGCTTTTTGCTGGCAGGTCATGGACAATTATTTTGACGTTCTCTGCTTTTTTATCAAATGCAGCAACAGATTCAACAAACATCAATGGAACTTTTTCTACTCCAGATGCCGTTATAATATCTGCCCTTGTTTTACTTAAGGCAGGCTCCATATTCAGCGCTTCTGCAACCTGCCATGGGATTAAGGTATATGTGGCGCCTGTATCAAGGACCATCTTTAATTTTTTCTTAATGCCTTTATTTTCTATCAATACTTCAATAACAATTACTGAAGCGTTCTTATCCAAATTATGATTTCCCATTAAAATGCCACCGCATAACCTTTTTCAGGGATTTCTCCTGTATAAAAATGGTAGGTGTATTTTTTTTTATTTTTTACCATAGCATCATATGTATCATCTCTATTTTTGCTATGCGCAATCAATTTAACTTCTTGTGGCCTATTTAATTTATCCTCTTCAATGATTTCTACCAGCACCCATTCATCCTTATATTGTTTTTTTAATTCTTCTATTTTCATTTTGCATCACGGCTATTATCAAGTTATTCATCTTTAAAAACTTTATGTCATATTATTCTCACTTCTTCTTTCAGGATTCTTTCCCTCAATAATAGCTTTCTTTTTTTCCTCTTTTCCCTTGGCTAGTGCAGATCACTATTAAAAATTAAACTAAATAAAAAATACAAATCAATATTCAAATTACTAAAATATTAAATTTAGTATATAAATCTTTCGTTTTTCAATTATTTGATTGAATAATTACTAGAAATAGCTATAATTCAACTATCTAACCATGTATATTCAAATTACCATAATATTAAACATAATAATAAAATAACTTAATTACTAAAATACATAACTGAGTAATAGAATAATCTGTTATTAATTTAAGCATTATACAATTTCTTGAACATTTCTAAGTTTCTTGCAGCTGCTTCTTTATTTACAAATCCATTATGTGTTAGTGCTGCCTTAATCTCTTAACCATCTCATTGGCTTTTATGCCTGTCTTCAATACAGAATATATGTCCTTCCTATCGAATACAACAATTCATAACATCAACAATCTAATTACTCTGAAATATTTTATATTTCTACTTACTAAAATATTCTCTATAATAATTGATTAATCTGGCTACATTTTCACAATATAATCACTCTACCTGCTCAATAATTACAAAAACCTGTCTCTATTATTCATCAATTCAATTTATTAACTGAATAATCTAATAAAAAATTAAAGTTATATAAATAATATAGCAAAGGCACTGAATAGCCCTATAAATTGGAAAGTACTTATCAACTATGCTATAAAGCTCCGGAAAATTTGACTCTAATAGCCTACCTTATTTCAGCATTCTCTTAACATCATCTAGATCATAGCATATTACTTCTTTTCCTTGCCATTCCTTGATCTTCTTTGAAAAGCTTTTTGCAAATATAAGGTAGTATTCCTCTCTTCCATCTTTATTCCAATCTACATATGTGCTTTAGTTGATAGCTCATTAGTTATCTCTGAAGCATTAATCTTCCCTTGCCATTTGCACTCAGCAAACAAAATTTGTTTTTTCTGCTCATTTACGGCCATTAAATCAATCTCATAAGTATTTTTTCCTTTTTCTCCTTTAAATCTTCCCCATTGTGTGCCAAGCATAGTATATTTAAAGGGCAGTTCAATCTTCTTTGAAGCCAATAATTCATAGATGCTCTTTTCAAAGCTTGTCTAATGTTTCAAATTCCTCTTCGCGGTTGTAAAATTTCATTTTATATACTTATCAGGTATAATACCTATTAGGTATATATCTTTGCTTTTTTTGGTTATTTATAAACAACCCTGCTATTATGACAAAAACTGATATTTCAGCAGGGGTGGAATATTCTCAATCTATAATATCCATCTCTAGATCAAAACATTCTTGCAGGCATTAACACAGGCATTATTATATTTAAGAGATACAGGAATTATCTCAAATGAAGCTTTCTTAGATGCCTTAGTTCCAAATATTTCTAAAGGCATACAAAACCTAGTAGATCAATACTAGCTTTTGAAAACATCTCAATGGCTTTCTCTATTATCCTTCCTTTTATTCGTTCTAGTTTCAGAACGAATAATATAAACATTCGTTCTAGTTTCAGAACGAAAAATTTATATACTTTTCATACTTTAATGCTGTAAAATGAAAGATATCCTGCTCTTATTCAATCCTTGGTGGAAAACCGGAAAAGTTAAAGAAGACTTAGCAAAACATTTTGAGAGAGAATTATTGAGCAAGATAATCAACTACATATCCTCTAAACAAATAATTGCATTATTTGGGTTAAGAAGAACTGGTAAATCTACATTGTTTTTTCAAACTATTGAACACTTAATAAAGAAAGGTATTAAGCCAGAACATCTCCTTTACTTTTCTTTCGACCAGAAAGTTGCAGAAGTTAAAGAAATACTTAAAGTATATACAGAGCTGCATTCTTTAGATTTAGAAAATGGCAAATATTTTGTTTTTTTTGATGAGATACAGAAATTAGATGACTGGCAGAACAAATTAAAAATATTTTATGATCTCTACCCTAATATAAAATTTTTCATCTCAGGCTCTTCATATCTAACATTGACAAAGAATATAGCTGAGAGTTTAGCTGGAAGAATTAATTTTTTAAAATTAGAGCCGTTAAGCTTTAATGAATGGCTGTTATTAAATGGCATCAGAATAGAAGAGAAGAAGATTATTCTGCATGAATCAGAGCTTAAGAATCATTTTAAATGGTATCTAAAAACTCCTTTTCCTGAAATTGCTATCTTAAGAGATGAGCTTTCAGCAAAAAAATACATCCATGAATTCATAATTAGCAGAGTCCTTTCTTACGATATCAAAAAGGAATTTAAAGATGTTGACATTGAACTATTAGAAACTTTAAAAGACATATTTTTTGAAGAAGGAGGCATAATACTTAACATAGACAACTTGGCAAAAGATCTTAAAAGAGGCAAAGAAACTCTTGGCAAGCATATAAATTATTTAGCACAAGGGCTGCTGATACGGATAGTCAAAAATTATAGGGGTAGCGCTTTAAGTTCATCTAGGAAACTAAGAAAAGTTTATCCTTATCATCCATGCTTTTGCTTAAATTTGGATGAAAGTAAAGTTATTGAAAATCTATTTATTGCACTATTTGATGCTAAATACTATTGGCGAGAGCATGAGAAAGAAATTGACATAATAAAAAATAAAAAGCCGATAGAAGTAAAATATAAGGAAACTATAAAAAATGAAGATCTCACTAATTTACATTATTTTATGGAAAAATTCAAGCAAACTTCTGCTGTTGTGATAACTAAGGATACTGAGCAGGGCATAAAAGCTAAAAATCATTTAATAAAGCTAGTGCCTGCATGGAAAACAGCATTGATGCCAAGTTTAGTAGAATAATCTTGCTGGAAACATAGCTCATTTATAAACAACCCTGCTATTATTACATAACCTAATATTTTAGCAGGGGTAAAATATCCTTACAAAAAAATTTTATCTGCCATTAGCTAGTCTTTCTGCCATATAATTTGCCGCAACTTCATTATATCCATCAGGGATTCTACTTAGAATAGCTTGTTGTGCAGCTGCAACATTATAACCTACTCTTACATACCTTATAGCAATTTTGCTATTTTCTTTGTCATAAATCACATAGCATGCTCTTGTGTCTCCATCTCTAGGCTGGCCTACGCTTCCAACATTGACTATTACGTTTTTTGCATTTGTAATATCAACTATTCCTTTTTTATCCTGCATATTTATATCTCCCTTTTCCATTTTATTATTAGCATCAATTGTCCAAATTTCAGGCATGTGGCTATGTCCAATAAAGCAAATTCTTTTATTATATTTTGATAATATATTGAAATTATCTCCCAGCAAAATACCAAAGTTTATGCCAGTTTTTTTGTACAAATCTTCAGAAAGATACATAAACTCTTTTGGTTTAGTTAATTCACTATGCACAATAACAAAATCATCTCTCACTAATATATAATTTTCTTGTTTTTGTGCATTTAAGAATTCTTTTGATTTCTCATTTAGCTCTGTTATCTGCCAGTTAACAGCAGCAGTTGCTGATGCATTAAATCCGGCTTTTTCTGCATAGCCTGGATTAAGTATAGCAAACTCATGGTTTCCCAACACCCATTTAATATCTCTATCTTTTATTATTTGCACGCACTGATTCGGATTTCCTCCATAGCCAACAATATCTCCGCAGCAATAGATATTTGAGTCAGGGATTCCTTGTTTTGCAATATCCTGTAACACAGCTTGAAATGCCTGCAGGTTGCTATGGATGTCTGAAATAATTGCGTATTTTGCTTGGGATGTAGCACTTGCGTTTGGTGGAAGTGGTGTTGGTGTAGGAGCAGGATTAGGTGCTGCTGCAGGTGCAGTTGCTCTCTCCAATAGATTTTTTATTTGTGTAATCTCTAATTTTAAAATAGTTCGATCTTCTGCATCTTTTTCATCTATTTTAACAACAAAAAGCTTATCTTCAATCACATTCTTAATCTTATATCCGATAAAGGCATTTGTTTCTGTAGTGTATCTAATTATCTTATCTATTAATAAACTCTTGAACTCCTCCAACTTTGCACTTGGCTCAGCATTTTTTAACTCTAAAAATATATTAACAACATCTCTCAAAACATTATTGTCAAAGTAAGTTGCATTTGTCAGAATATGGGTCAATAAATTTCTTAATTGTCTCTTAGCCAAGAAATCATCTATATTCTTTAGCTGTTCAAACGAAATCGCATCGCTTACTCCTTCCAATTTTACATTATCTCCGCTAACCTCAACTATCTTAAACTCTTTATTCTTATGCACAATAACAAATCCTTCCAATTGTTCTTTAAATTCTTCCAGCGTTACCTCTGGAAAATCATTCTTTAACAGTTTAACTACTTTAATGAATGACTTAAGATGTTCAGTGGTTATCTTATCAGTTTTTTGCCTGAACAAAGCTAATCGCTCTGCTATGCTGGCAATATTGGTAGCAGCATCAATCAATTTATCTGCCTCACCAGTATTTACATTGCCTGCACTGTTCTGAATTTTTGCATTTTCTTGCTCAATCTTTTTGATGATTGCATCAATCAGGTTATACACTCTTTTTTCTCTGGTGGCAAATGACTGTTCGATCTTGTTTGCTTCATGAGATATATCCTGCGCAACATTGGCAAAATCCTGGAACTTTTTGTCTATGATACGGATCAGTTCGCTTAAGTTGCCATTCTCAAGCTTTATTGATTCGTTTTGTCTGGCATATCCTTGCTCCAATACTCCTACACTCCTGTTTAATCTTGTACCAAGGTCATCTAGTGCCTGTATTATCTGCTGCATATTTGCAACAGCAGAATCCATCTGCGCAATCTTGCTGCCCAAAACATTTTTTACTCGTGAATTATTAGCCAATCTTTGTGCAGAAGCATTTGTCTTGATGCGAAGCGCTTTAATCTCATCCAGAAGATTTTTATGCCTTTGCACAATGGTTATATGGTTGCCGACTATCTCATTTAATTTTACTGGGAGATTATTATTTATTTTCTCAAGTTCAGCCAATACCTCATCTATCCTGATAGGCTCTATTTCACCAACGTCTTCTATTTTTACAGGTTTCTTATCTACCAACAGCTCTTTTGCATGGCCTTTAACAAATATTCTCCTAACAACAAGCTGCCCTAAATACACAAGCTGGCTTGCTTTCTTTACGTTTGCGGCAATTAGCTCTTCTTTTTGCTTTAGTAATTTATCAACAATATATTTGATTTCTGTCCTTGACCTATTCTCTAACTCCAGCATCTGGTTGTTATATCTCTCAATCGCATCCAGCTTTCCTTTTTTCCCGCTTATCATTAGCCAGAGCCATTTTCCTCCAAATCCAATCCCTTTCCCAGCAGTCTTATACCTATTCTTTCTCAATAATAACATATAAATCAATGCAAGTACCAATGGTATCGCTGCCCATAATCTCCAGCCGCTAAAAACAGATTTCTCCTTAGCTATCGCTGCTGCAGCGCTTTGGCTTGTCTGTAAATTAGTCAATGTCCCTTTCTGCTCATCTGTTAAAAACGCAGATTCAGTCAATGCAACAATAAACTTCTGCGCTAAATCATTATCAGTTTTAATCGCCCCAGCATCCTTATCTTTTCCGTCAGATGTCTTATCGCTCAGCAATCTCTCAATCTTTGCTTTTACTATATTGAATGAATTGAGTCTCTCAGCCAAGACTAATTTCTTTATGCTTTCTAGCTCATCCAATTTTATTTTTTTCTCATCTAAGGCAGATACAATCACTAAAGACAATAGCATTGCAACTATCAAACTCAGAATGATTCTCTTTCCGGTTATTTTATTATGCTTCATTCTGCTTTGCAGTATTGATTTTGGCAGTTTAATCAGCAGCATTTGGTCCAGATGCAGCTGCTCCGCTTGTTGGTGTTGTACCTGCAGGTGGAGTCGGAGTACCAGTGGGTGCTGGAGTTGGTATAGTTGTTCCTTTAACTTTCCCTTCTTCCTCTTCAATCACATCATTCAATTTTTTCAGGTCAACAAATTTTGCATTTACTTGCTCGGGAGTATCCCCTTTCAATTTCTTTATTTCTGTCAAATTCTCCCTGAACTTATCATACTCTATTGCAGCTCTCTCTGCGATTTTCTTCTCTTCTTCCTTCTCAAGCAGCGCACCTTTTCTCTCAAGCTCATTCAGCTCATTTATGTGTGCAATGACCTGATCAAGCTTGGATTTTGCAGTCTTGTCATTAGGGTTCTTTTTGAGCTCTTCCTCCAGCTTTCCTTGCTCTCTCTGCATCGCCACTCTGAGCTTCTTGCTCTTTGCAGCAATATCATCTGAAATATCAAACGTGACACGATAATTGTTGCCCAGGGCAATTAATCGGTCATTTATCTGATCATAAGTGTCATAGCTTGTCTTTCCTCCGAACAATCCTCCTGTATCAACTGCGCCAAACAGCCCAAGCACATTGAACGCAACAAAAGTAATAACCAAAGCTAAAATAAACGCAAGGAATTTGTTCATGTCAAACTTAATCAGCACAAAAAATATTATGCCCATAACTATAAAGAACAATATATTCTTCACAAATGGAACAAAGAATTTGACAGTTAGGTTTCCTTTCACTGCTCCCAAACCAAGCGCTACGCCTATTACTAAGGCTAATATGAAAGCTGCTGCTTTATTATCCGGGAATGCTTTTACTAATCCAATCCATGCAATTATGTTAAATATTGTTGAGAACAGCAAAAAGTCCCATATTTTCAGATTTTTCTCATACCTTGACTCAAAATCATACATCTTTTCAACAATATCCCAGAATCTGTCAGTAGATGCTGCATATGCAATAATTGACAGATTAATTGCTATTATCAGTGCAATAAATACGTAAAATGCAATCTTCTTGCTATTTTTCTTTGCATTGTTTTTATTTTTTTTAGCAGTCATTTTCATTTTACTCTCTTTTTAGCATCCTCTCTGGCTTTTTGCAGTTCCTGCTCAATGAAAATCTCAATCATCCTGGAAGGAATATAGCCTCTTAATTGGCAGAATTCTTTATAGCTGTCTCTAAGAGTCTTGTCCAGATATAGCGTAAATTTCTCCTTATTGCTTTCTTTACTGCTTTTTTTAGTCATACGTATATGCACGTATATAATCTTCTAATAACTTATATCCACGTTTTTATACGTATAATAGGATTTGGCTATATAAATCTTTTGTGAGAAAAGTTATTTAGGCTTAGTTTATTCTGGCTATTTTCTCCAGCATATCTATAATCTTAGATATTTCTTGCTTATTCCTTTTATAGAAATCTGTTGGGATACTCTCTCCATAATAATCTAGCCTGTTTCTATAGTATAAAAGTTGTTCAATAAATTTAGCCTCGCCTTCCAAGCTAGGATTTTGGGCATAAAAATATGCTATTAGGCATTGGTGATTTCTTGATCTAAGGCCATTCCTTAAGAGATATGCAACTAACAGCTCTTTAATTACTTCATAATATCCTTCAACAATAAAAGAGGTATTTTCTTCGCTCTCTTTAAGATTATCAATAACTTTTTTTCTTTGAAATGCTTTTTCTGCAATAGATTTAATCCTAAATATATCTATCTCAACTTTTTTAATAAAATTCTTATCGCAGTTATTCCAAGTTATCATGTTTTTATCCTGGCAAAGCCGGCTAGTTTTATCCCATTTATAATATTTAGTTTTAAATTTTGAGGTGAATCATTAATGTCTTTTTCGATAAATAAGTCTATCTTATGTTTTAGCTTCTTTTCAAATAATTCTAAATTTACTTTCTTTTTCTCAACGGTCTCTACAAAAATATCTATATCGCTGTCTTTATCTGATTCTCCTTTTCTAAAGCTTCCAAAAAGAATTATGCAGCTAGGCCTTAATATTTTTTCGAGATATTCTATCAAACCACTTTCAAAAATCTTTTCGATATAATAATTTGTTTTTTTAACCCTGAATAAAGCAGAATTGCTTGCTTTATTTCTATTATCTGCAAGCCCTTTTTCTTTAAGGTCAGATAAATACTTTTGCACTGTGGATTTTGGTATCTTAATATTCTTAGAGATTTCTCTGATTGTAAACTCCTTTTCAGGATATTCATACAATAATCCTGCTATTTTGTCCATAATAATGGTTTCTTGTCCCATTTTTAGTACTTAAGTCCATAAATATGGACAAATATATAAACTTTTCGCAAGCCAGTTAATCTATTTATAGGTAGCCTAGCTGTTTCAAATATTTTTTTAGGCCCTTATAATCATTATCCCTATCTAAAATGCAAAGAATCTTAACATATGGCTTATCTACTAGATATATCGCGCGCTTTTCTTTTCTATTATCCTCAAATCGTATTCGAAACAAAAATAAGCTATATCCTTCAATCCTCTTAAACCTAAATGGATTAATCTTTAGCATTCTTATCTTATCTTCAACTATCCTTGCAGCGTCATCGCTTAATTCGGATATCTGTTCTAAGAAAAATTCAGAAGGCTTAATTATATATTCCATTCTATCTTCTTTTTAACCTCTTAAATAATTCCTCTTCTGTGCCATATAAATTTTTTTCTTCAGTTGCTATGGCAAGCTTATTTACAAGCTCTAATTCTTCTCCAGATATATCTGGCTCTTCAAACAATTTTTCCCTTACAGTCTCCTTAATAAATTCCTGGACCGTGCTAAATCCGTGCCTTTTAGAATAATCTTTAGCGGAAATTAGTGTCTGGTTCGATAATCGCAAGTTTATTTGTGTATTCATGATAC
Source organism: Candidatus Woesearchaeota archaeon (assembly GCA_016180275.1). GTDB lineage: Archaea > Nanobdellota > Nanobdellia > Woesearchaeales > UBA10200 > UBA10200. The sequence continues at coordinate 14,509 of JACPBN010000006.1, read as the reverse complement.
CTATAGATACCATCTGGTATATAAACTTTTCGCAAAAAAAATGGCAATAAATTATAGAATTATAGCCCAATCTTCCTATAGAACCTTTCCATCTTGGAATGGTGCTCTAATGCCTCATCAAGCAATTTGCTGCTTTTTTTCTTTGCCTGCTCCCATTTATACTCAATTGCCTTTATCTGTTTGCCAATAATCTTTCTTATCTTCTTGTTTGCTTTTTCCTCAAGAATCTCAGCTCTCTCATTAAGCATGTCTGCGATTTTAAATAAAACTTCATGTTTTGTCAATTCGCGTGAAAAAACTTTTCTCCCGCGCTCAATCAATTTCTCGGGCAATGATTTTAGTTTAGTATGCTGCTCAATAAAATGATACAGTGCTTTGCCAGTCTTATTCTCGCCAAATCTCTCTTTCATCTTATTGATCACATCATCATTGTGAAGATTCTCTGCAAAATGCCTTAGCTCATCCTTATGCAGCAATGTCCTCAGCAGATGCACGTTCTTTTCCAGCAAACCAGCTAATTTATGCTCATGTGCAGTTATCGGATGCAGCAAGCTTGCAAATGTATGCCTGAAATTATGCAATAGATGCTCAACCTCCCTCTCCCTCTCTTTTTTCAGGTGTACGGCATAGCTTTCAATATTCTCCACAAAATGCTCCAGATGCTTTGAATCATGCTTTTCATTTTCAATTGCGCAGGCAACATTCTTGAGGTACTCAGCTTCTTTAATTAAATGCCCAACTCTGGCATAAATGAATTTTCTTAACTCTGTTTTTATATTTTGGTTGCCAATTACTGCTTTAATCTCTTTAGAAGTAATCTTTTTTCCTTTCTCAGCAAGGTCATGGACCGCATTCTTTAATTCAAGCAGATTATTGCCAAGCCCTGTCTCAAAAAACCTGTCTTCATGATGGATGTCTTTAAGGGATTCCAGCCTATTCTTGTGCATCTTTCTTAAGTATTCTTCGTGCTGCGCTAGTTTGTCGGTTGGCATAGTTAAGCTTCTTTGTTTTTTTGTAAATCAGTCTTTTTATTCATCTCTAAAAACTTTATTTTAAGCTTTGGGATGGTTATTTTAGCAAAATTAAATGCTTCCTTGCATTTTTCCAAAGATATCTCCTCTGCTTGATATACCGCCTTATTTCTCAGGATCCTGTAATTATCAAGGATGTTGATATTCATCTTGGCTAACAGTTCTTTGTCATCAAGAAATGCAATAACTGCTTCATGAGAGTATGGCTTGTATTGCGCTAGCTGCATTAATGATTGTCCGGCTTCTCTCATCGCTTCGTATATATCTTCAAAGATCAGTGTAGATTCATCTTCTGCAATTTCTGCCTTTTGTATGCGCTTAAATCTTTTCTCTGCTTTTTTAATCAAAGCCAGGGCTAAGCTTGTATTTGGGGCAGTTTTTCCAACTAGGTTCTCTCTTATGTAATATTCAAATGGCTGTATCATTTTTAGTGCGATGTTCTTATTGTTGCATCATATTATTATTTAATGTCATCATTTTATCAATTCCAGATATCCTTCAAGCACAATTCCATTAGCCAGCGAATTCTTAAACTCCTTTGATGCGCTCTTAAGGTCTATTGTTAAAATGTCTATCTTTCTCTTAAGCTTTTTTTCAAATCTTGTTAATTCAGGGAGCTTTTGCTTATTTGTTATCACCGCTATATCTATGTCACTTTTTTCATTATCAGTCCCTTTTTCATAGCTTCCGAACAATATTATTGCTTCAGGCTGTTCGTAAAAATGCTTTAATTCCTCTATTAATCTGCTTTCATATAATGAATAAGTATTATATAGCCTCTTCATCAGGTAAAACTTTGTCTCTAATATTGGCCTTATCTCCTCAATAACATTCTTCTTTTCTGATGTTAATAATCCGTCTTGCTTTAATCTCTTGGCTATCTTTATGATTCCTGTGCTAGATAATCCTGTGATCCTTGCAAGCTCCCTTATATGGAAAGTTCCGCTAGGGTTGTTATAATAAACTTCCATCACTTTTAGGCTGTTATCTTTAGTTATCATATGTCAACTATAGTTATCAACTGATATTTAAAGTTTACGGTTATTTATTGCTTCCAACCTATCCTTATACTGCCTCTTAAAATATTCTTCATGTTGTGTTAGCTTGTTGATTGGCATTTTTGTGGTTTCTTATTTACTTATCTCCCAGTATCCTCCTGTTTTCCTGCTTCCTCTTCTCTCAATGAAGCCTTTTTGCTTTAGCTCTTTTATCTGTCTTTCTATTGTTTTTATAGGCCTTTGTAAAAGTTCGCTTACTTTAACAGCTTTAATTCCAGGATTATTTATTACAATATTAAGGAGTGATTTTAATCCCTCACTTAATCCCTCACTTAATCCCTCACTTAATCCGCTGCTCATGGTAGTTCTCTCTGGCTCTAATGAATAGAAGATTATTTTAGTGTGAAGTTCGGAAAATACATATTTAGGCAATTTATTCCCATTTTCCTTGCATCTCTTTTTTATTGATAATATTCCTGAGCCATATTTTTCAACTTCTCCGATATCATACATATATTGGCTGAGCAAGAAATTTCTTGGGATATGTTTTGGATGTTCAGGTGTAGTTCCTTTAGGGAATAATCCAGGATTAAGAATTTCTATCTTATCATCATAAATATAAGCTATTGCCTCAGATTTTATCAGATAATTTCTATGTATGAGCGCATTTATTATAGCTTCTCTTAAAGCGCTTATCGGGTATTCAAATCTATCCTGCCTTTGAAAGCTTTTTTCAGTTTTATAGCCTATTAATTTAATGTTTCTTCTTATAAAATCCTCTGCTTGCTCTACCATCTCCCATAAGGTGCCGGTGCCATCAATCCTGTCTAAGATTAATCCGCCTATATCTGTTCCTTTTATCCTTACAAGCCTTAGTGAAGAATGTAAAATATGTTTCTGTGGATTTTTGCCGAAAAATAGCATACCTGCATTTGTCACTAAACCGTCTTTTGTCAATGCATTAATGTTCTCTAGGAATTCCTGATTTTTCATGCTTATCTTCTTCGATATTCTTCTATTTTGCTCTCTTTTTTCAAGATAAGCAGCTACTTTTTTTTGATCTATATCCTTTATTGATGTATTTTTTATTGGCAGGGCATCCCACTCTAGTTTTGTAGCTTTCAGGGATAATAACTCATTGTATTTTTGTTGGGTCATCTTTTTATTTTCTGTGCCGACTCTAATATAGGCTCTGCCATATGCTGTAAAAGGTGCATTATTGTCCTCAAAACTTACTGCAATAGATGGCTCTTCTACAGCAATCGTCGGATATATCTTAGGCTCAATGTTATCAAATATGGCTTGTGATACTTCTCTCAATGTGTTGTCGCTAATCATCTGCCCAATAACAGTTCCATCATCTCCCATTCCAAATATCACTTTGCCTTTCTTATGCTTGTTCAGCATTGCAACTATTGAGATTATGGCTTCCTTTAATTCAGATGTTGATGTTTTTAGCTCAAGTGTTTCGGATTCTTTCATAACTAAAACCTGTCTTCATGATGGATGTCTTTAAGAGCCTCTAATCTATTCTTGTACTGCTTTTTTAGGTGCTCTTCGTGCTTGGTTATGTTTGTTGATGGTCATTTTTACTCTATAGCCTAACATTAAACTTACTTTAATAACTTTTCAATATCATTTAGCTCAAAAAGCAAAAAATTCTTGTCAATAATGTTTTTAGATTCTTTAAAGCTTTTAGCAAATATTGCATAATGCTCTTTTCTATCTGCATTATGCCATTCAACAAGCTTTGCTTTTTCTTTTAGCTCAGACAGTACCTTTTCAGCATTTACATCTTCCTGCCATTTGCATTCAATAAACATAATTTCTTTAGTATTATTATTTGCTGCTACTATATCTATCTCTTCTCCTCTTCTAGACCACCATCTCCCTATTTTTGTCCATTCAAACGGCAGTCTTACTATATCTTCTTCGATTAACTCCATGCAAATCTCTTCAAAGCCATGGCCTACAAAAGCATTAAAATTATTGTTTATTAGCTTATCTATATGGGCAAAATCTTCTTTTTCATAATAGCTCATGTTATTGAATATAAACCTAAACCAAAATTTAAAGAAATTATCCTTAAGGGAATATCTTCCTTTTTTTGATCCTTTGTCTTCATTAAATGGCAATTCAATGTCAACGATATTTAATATATCGATCAAGTCATAAAAATAAGGAGAAAGTGATGTGCCTTTGACATCTACGACATCTTCAATCTCTTTTTTTGTATTTTTGCCTGCAGCCAATGCAGCAAGTATTGAATAATATGTCTTGTGCTCTTTTCCAAATTCCTCTATAAAAACCTCTCTTACTTCATTTTTCAATGGTGCATATCTTCTTAGGATGAGCTTTTCAAATATCTCTTCTAAGTTTTTAACATTATAAAAATCCATCAGGCTGTAATAGTTGATAATTCCGCCGAAAAGCGCATATATGCGGATTTGTTCTTCAAATTTCTTAATTCCAAAATCTGCCATGATTTCCCTGATAATCTTGAACTTGAATGGCTTAAGATAGATTATATTCTGCGCTCTCTTAAAGAGCGGCGCATTATTCTCGATAAAGATCTTCTTGATCATGCCGACAGAAGATCCAGTAAAAACTAAAAATATTTTAGACTTATTTTTGTGCATATCCCAATATTTTTGGAGCTGGAATATTATTGATGGGTCTATCTTTAAAAACCTTTGAAACTCGTCAAAAGAAACAACTATCTCCTTTTTCTGCGCAATTTTAAAGATTAGGTCAAAAAGCTCTTCCCAGCTAGACACTTTTATCAGCTTATCCACTTCAAAATTTTGTTTTAATTCAGAGAAAAATTCCTGTATCAGCATTGTTTCTGATTTTTCGCTGTCAACAAAGAAATACACTTGTTTCTTTATCTTCTTTACCAGCTCAGTCTTGCCTATCCTTCTTCTTCCTGTTATGACTAGCATCGCAGGCTTATTCTTATAAAAATGCTCTATCTCAGCTAGTTCTTGCTCTCTGTTGTAAAATTTCATCTTAGGCGCCTTAAATGATTATTTTTATAATGATTATTTTTATAATTATATTTAAACCTTTCGGTTTATTTTATCCTCATCGGTCATTCATTGCTTACAGTCTGTTCATGCGCTGCTTCTTGAGATAGTCTTCGTGCTTGGTTATGTTTGTGATGCTCATTTTTGTGATTTCTTATATTTATTTGCTAGATAATATTCCTCTTTGCTTACCTATGCCTAACCTGGCCTATAAGTCTTATATTTGTCCTTATACTTCCCAAACCTTAGCAAGTGCTCTTCTGCACCGCCAAATGGGTCATCGATCAGCTCTATGCCTTGTTTTCTTACGCCGAAATCATAAAGATGCCCCTTTAATATTTTTCTGGCTTCTTCCTTGCTCGAAGTTTCTCTTATGACACGGTCTATTACGTATTTAGCAGTCCCTCTTGTGCTTGTACAAGGATCAGGATTCTCTGATAAATTATTTATGCCTCCTGTACCTTCATAATAATACATTCTGCCCCAATGCACCCAATTCTCTTCATATCCTCCTTTATCAACAGCATTTAAGTCTTCATGTGTTCCAGCTGTTGTGTGGGGTTCTTCTTCATGCCTTGAAACAAATAATGATTTGATTTTGGAGAAAAAGCCTCCTCCTACATTGCCATGCCCATGTGCTTCTTCTTCATCCTTTCCTTTTATTTGCACAGATATCCTGTCAAATGCAGGGCACATATGTGCAGGCTTTCTAACATACGGTTTATTTTTATCATCAACTTTCATATGTTGTATATTTCCTGCAGAATCCAGGTATTCTAATTCAAATTCCCGTGTTACTCTCCGCTCATCAAACGGAAGCCTTGCATCCATATTTTCTCCTAAAATTTCGCCATGTACTGGCATTCTTTTCCATGGGTTAGAATTCCATTGTACCATCTTACCTCTTCCAACAGTAATGGCATTCACAGGCACAACAACTCCAAACAAACTATGCCATATGCCTTTAAATTCCTTTGTTACAGGATGATATATATTTGCAGCTAAAACATAATCATAGTAAGTCTTGCTGTGCGGATGAAACCTGCCATCTCTGAAATCATCTCTATAAGCGTCCCAGTTTGTGCATATATATGTTATTGCTTCGATTAGGTCCAATGGCTCAACAAATTCCTTTGCTACTTTTCTTCCCAAGCCATTGTTATAAATATTAGCAAGGCCCACACCTAGTTCACTGTTCCATGCTTTGCTTCCATCAGCCCTGCCATAAAAAATTTTTCTGGCATTATCTTTTCCTTTTTTCTCTATTATTTTTTTCATCTGCCATTCATTCTGAGAAATATTATAAAACCAGTGATCAGTCAATACATACCATTCACCGTTATGCTCATAAACTTCTAATGGCATTCCATTCTCATCCAATCCAAAATCAGTCTCTTCATCTCTTTTGAAATCAGCATGGGCATCCTTAAAAAATACAATATCATCAGGCCTCTCCTTATATATATGGTACATTTTAGTCACCATATAAGTATGCCTGAAATGAACTCTCTGCTTTGTCCAATTTTCTCTCATCATTGTGTTTCTTAAATCATTCAACACAGCTGTGTGTTTTCTCATGTCGCTTAGCTGCTTATAGAAGTTTTTCTCATTTTTGCCTATTATCTCTAATACCCAGATAAGTTTTGTTAATGAGCCTTCTTTTTCTCCTATCAGCTGGTTTTTACGTGTTTGGATCTCTTCCCCAAAATCAGGGGCCGTAGTGGACGTAATCTGTCCTCTGTAATAATCTAAAATATTTACAATATCAGCTACATTATTTTTATATCCGAAAAAAGTTAATTGTTCAACATATTCAGGTTCGCGATAATCCAATGGCCTGTTGCTAGGAAAAAATCCCAGAAATTCATCTACCCTGGACATCTTTGAAATCTTTTTCGCCAATGCCTTTAAGCCCAGTTCCTTCTCAACCCATTCTACAAGGATTTCTTTATTTTCTAAATCATCTATAAAAAATCTCCTGAAATCAGCAAGGTTTGTCTGGGCAAAGCTGTAAACATCAGATATTGTGTTAAATGGTTTCTTTCCGAATAAAGGCTTATCCTTTATTGGGTCAAATGTTGGCTTTGGCCCAATAGCCTTTCCACCTCCAAAATTTAGAAGAGTAACAGGTTCAACTTCTAATGGGGTATATTCATATAAATCTGTTCTTCCGCTAGGATACTTGATAGCGCTTACTGCATCTGCAACTGCATTTGATTCCCTGATCTTTTTTGCAATTGATTTTATCTTGAGCTCGTTTTCAATCCAAACAGCTAGCCTTTCTTTTAGGGCAGTAAAATCTATCACTGTGCTATGATTGCGCAAAAAATTCCCTATCTCTGTTAAATCATTAAACTCTTGGTTATTTATGCTGATCTTTGTTCTGGCTAGGGTCGGGCATTTATATTCTACCCTTCTTGTATTGTCTTCTTTTGGCATCTTGACATTTGTGCCGCCTTCAGTTAAAGGCATTTCAGTATCAATTCTTTCCAAATCATTATATGGGCCTATCTTTAAGTATTCTTTTGTAATCTCTTCTTTTAAGTCTTCAGCTTCATCCCAGCTAACTTCTATTATCTCGCCGAGGTGCCTGCCTATGTTATCCAGTCTTGTAAATATTTTCTCATCTGATAGCCTAGCCTGTACAGGTGTCTCATTTCCAGACTCTAAAGGCTGAGGCAGTGAACTTCTCCAATATCCTCCTATTCTTCCTCTCACAAAACCAGTTACTGCATTAAAAGCGTGAGCACTGAGCCATCCGCTTTTATCACTCTTGTCATCATGTGCGCCTTGTTCATGTGCATCTGCTTTTTGTTCAGTCATATTTCCACCTATTTATACAATTTTATCTGGAAACTTGATATTTACATTATTTGAACTAAGGTTGTTTCCAGATGTTGTGCTAGATTCTGTTGCATTGCTCTCAATCTCTAATTTTTGCAATATCTTCATTATAGTCTCATGCAATTTTTGATAGTCTTGGATCAGCTCTTTTAATTTTTGTATCTTTTCCAATATTAAAGGCAGGTTAGCGCTGCCTTTCTGCCTTAGGATTTCTTCAATTTTGTTATTATCCAAAATTGCATTGTTCAACTGCGCTTGAGTTGGCAAGTATTCTGTAAATCCTGTGTTGATACTTATTATATCATCAGGGCTAAAATTACCGGTAGTTATTGTGCTTCCAAACTCTTTAAGATTTTTTGCAGCTTCAAGCTGTCTTCTCACATTTTCACTATACCTTATGTTAATCCCGTGCAGATTAAGGTTAAGCTCTATAATCTCATTCACTTCAGTGCTTTCATCAAGGTATCTTACAACAAGCTCGCCCTCTGTAAATTCATAAGCTGATGTCAGGGCATTCCACTCTTTCTCTAAATCAGTCTTTTTCTTGCCGATAACATGTTGCAGTGCATTGACTGCGCTTTCATGCTCTCCGCCTAAGCCTCTGATTATCTTGGCAATCTTCCTCTCTTCTTCAGAAACTCTTTTTTGCATCTCTTGTGTTAAATGAAGGATTCTTAGCATCAATATTCTATTAAGCTCCTGCATGGCAGCATGTATTACTCCAATCTGGTGCTGCGGGCTTTTTATTATCCCTTCAAATTTAGCGAACTCTTCTACAAATTTTACAGGCTGCTCATGCACAGCATTTTTCACTCTTTCCAAATCATTTGCAAAAATATGGTTTCCAAAATGATCTCTTACCAACCTTATGAAATTTCTGCCCTTATCTAGGTTATGGTAAAATCCTTGAGGGCCTAAGAATGGCATTTTCACATCTTTGCCATTTGGCATCTTGAATGTCCCTTCCCAATTCAGGTCTTTAGCTGCACTTTCAGTGTAAATTCTCATCATATCATAAAATTTTAATTGCTGCGGATAAGTCCTTAAATTTTTTATTGCATCATTCCCCTCAATTAATTTCCATAACTTTGTATCTCTGAATCTTGAGACCAATCCTTTAATTCTCACGCCTTTGTTTGTAGTAGCTTGCTCAGTTCCTTCTATATACTCTTTTACTCTGGTGCTAAAAAAGCCTATCCCTTCAGATGTTGTCTGGGCATATTGCGGCCATGCTTCTATGTCTTGCCTGTATGCGCTTAAGTAATACAGCTCATTTTCATTAGCTAAGCTCTTCAACATGGCAATTACATCCAGTGCACTTTTCTTGTTTTGCTTTTGCTCATTATCTTCTTCTGGCAGCTGGCCAACTTTAGCTTCATAGCCTGCAATTTCAGCGTTGAATTCCCTTATTGAACTTTCATCAGCGCTATTCTTGCCAAATTTATTTACAGCAACTAAAGCATCTTTCAAGAATCTCAAAAACTCAGGTGAAGGCAGATCTATCTTTGCTATAACGCTGGCAATCTCCAGTAAACTTTTATCCTTAATCTCCTTTCCAGAAGTTGCTTCTCCCACTAATTGTCTGATATACTCTCTTTTTCTCTGCATAAATTCTTCTGGTTTTTTCTGTAATATCTCTAGCATTGCAACAGCTCTTACAAGCTTCTGCCATCTTTTGCTTTTTTGAGCAAGTATCCCTTTATCCATGATTATAGCTCTAGCCTTTTCTCTCTTCTCATCTGCTTTAGATAGTTCTCTTTCTAGCTCAACTAATTCTACTATTCTTTCTCCTAAGTCAGTTAAGATATCATCCTCTATTTTTCCAACGTTTTGTGTATCTAAGGCATCAGGCATTTTACTTTCCCTTTGTATATGCTTTTTTTAATGATGTTATCAGCTCGTCTGCAACTTCTAGGTTATCAGCTGCCGGGAATAGTGCCATGGCTTCTTCCCTATGGTGCGCATCATCAAAGCTTCTCCTAAACTCAAGCTTGAGATATTCAGTTATTCCGTGCAATGATATCCATGGCAGAGGATTATATGTCTCATATTTTCCGATGTCTTTATCGTAATAATTTCTTCTTCCTAAATATCTCCATATTCCTGGGTTTGTTAGGATTCTTCTGTCAAATGACCCATTTTCACGGTTGATCTTATTGGACCTGCCTATATGATGATCATGGAATTGATTTTTTAGGTAATTCTCTTCATAATCTTTGAATGATCTGCTTCGTAGATGGTATAAGCCATACTTCATATCATCTGTCCAGAATAGCCAGTCAGTATTCATCCAGCTTATTATGTCCTGGAAAGCATTTTTTGGTACATTATCACTGAATGTGATTACTTCTCTAGGGTCTTTTAATTTTTTAATTGTTGTCGTAGTTGCATCATTCCTATATTTTGTAAAATCCTCATCAACATATTGCCTTATATCTGTCCCTGTCTCAACAAACTCATTTATGTCATCGATAAATTTGCCATCATTAGTGACTTCATAATATCTTTCATTCTCCACTTTCCATCCAGCTTTGCCACCTTCTTCTAATTCAGCTTCAGGATTTGCAAACCTATATGTATGATCAAATAAATATGCAGAATTTGCCATCCCCAAAGCATATATCATTGCGCTTCTAAGCTTGCTATGCCACGAATATGCATGCAATCTTCTGATATATCCTTCACCCATTGCTGTTATATTGCCTTCATCATTCACTTGAGAATATGCGGCAGGTATATTCGTGAATAATCCATCCATATCCTTTAACAATGATTGTATCTCACCTACATAATGCTGGAATCCTTGTTTATCTCCTATCTCTAATGCAATCAATGCTTGCGGCAATAATTTAACTGTCTTATTATAGATTTTAGCCAGATTTTTATGGTGGCTGCACCATCCTGCATATGTCTTGCTTGCTTGAGCAGCCTTCTTCTCTTTCCCAAGCATTACGTATTCATAATGGCCTAATAAATTACTTGGGGAAGACCTGTAATCAATTATCTGCTTCTTCACTTTTTTCAGGTTTACATAATTCCCAATACCATCAGTAATCTGCTGCTTAGGGGTTCTATTCTTTTCATCTTTGTTATCAGGCTTATCAAGGGCCTTTACCACATCCCAATATGCATAATATATCCATGTTCTTTTGCATAAATTGAACAAATTATAAAATAAAGGCAGATTTTGCAACACATAAAATGGCAATAAGCCAGGTATATCTACTTCAGGTATTTTCTTAACCTGTTGTTTTGTCATTCTCGCATACCATTGCTTAATATGGGCTATCAATGTATTGTCATTTAGCCATTCTCTTACAAAATTGGAAATGTGTGCTCTTCCTCTCTTAAACAGCATAGATTCTTTCTTCTCTTTCTTGTCCTTTGATGCTCCCCACCACATGCTGCCTGCAAATATCACTCCTGCAAATAACAGTACTAATAATAGCAATTTTAATGTGGCTCCTGGCGATGTCGCATACTGTGGCATTACAAAATAAAATATGCCGTATGCTACAGCAGCAATCCCTAATCTCATATACCAGTGTTCTGGCCATCTGCCGCTGAAAAGGTACCAGCCTGATAATAATAGTATCAACAGCCCAACAATGGCAGATCCTATTGTAGGGAACAGTCCTTTGAATGCAAATCCAAATATCCATCCGACAATCGGCAGACCATATGATGGATCAACAGATGTTGCAATCCAGTTTACTATCCATGAGAAGAATGCAAGTGCTACCCATGTCCAGAATTCTTCCCATGCAGCAGCTGTCTTTAATTCTATGCCCATTGACTTTACCAATGTTAAGATGATTATTATCTGTATCAGCCAGGCAAATGATTGCATAGATGTCCCGGCGTTTGCAAGCATCGCTGCGATTATTATGGATATTGCAATGCTTAGATTCTCAGCTTTTGCCATAAGCTCCCAGACTTTGGCAGCCCATGATAATATGATTGCTCCAAGTATGAAAATAATTAAGTGATATCCTCTGATGATTCCAAATCCGCCTGTTGCGCTGATCTCATCTGAAGAAGGCGTCTTTACAGTTGCTGTATATGCTTTGTCTTCTGATTTAAGCTTAAGATATTCATCAATGCTTTCTTTGGTATAACAGTATTTATCCACTTTTGTCTTTGCTGTTACATAGCCAGGCGGCAGGTTTTTCATAATTCCATAAAATCTTTTCTCTTCTGGATCTGTTACCTCTTCTTCGGTTTTTGCTCTCAATTCTTTTGCTTTATTAAGCTCAGGAATCAGGTTTCCGTCTGTTACCTCGGAATTTACAAACCCATCGTAGATCCATTTCCCATTCTCCTCAAAATACTGTCCTTTATAATCATAGAATGTGCACCCAGAGTCTCCAAGCAGATAAAATCTGAACGGCACAACGCTTTCCCATTCCCAGATATAATGGTAGGTTGTCTTGTCATATTTCTCGCCTGGATGCACCATGGTGACTGACATCATAAGTATGACTCCGACTATGATGACATCAAACAATCCAGAGCCTTTCTCAGGCTTTAGCTTAAGCCAGGTATACAATAAGTAAAGCAATGCAGCAACCAATGCTAAGTTAACTATCACTCTTATATGCATGAAATTATTTATGTCAGGAATTTTCCATAACAAGTCATGAAGCCCTGACTCATAGATCTGGTAAGCGATCAGTAATCCAACACCAATTAACGCAAGCTGTATTGCTTTTATCTGCTTGTCATCTATCTTATTTGCTCCAGTATTCAATAATGTGCTTCCAACATAGCCAACTCCTGCAAGCAAAGCCCCATTCACCAGTATCACTGTCCATTTGCTGGAAGAAAATCCAGAGAACTTTCCCCCTAGATTAGTGAAATTATCAGTCCATGCAGCACTAACCAACGTAGCCAACACTAAAGCTAGCAAGAGAGCTAAAACTATTACAAACATCATCTTTCTGCTTCCATTGCTCTCAGCAGATTTTCTCATAGCCTTACCTCTATGCTGCGAATTTCATTTTTTGTAGGAATCTCCTCAAAGTCATTGCCCAAAGTAAAATTTTTGAACCAATACTTTAACACAGAATCATTAAACCTGAATCTTCCGGATTCTTTAACAAGCAGATCAGCCTTAACCAGCCTCTCAGCAAGATTTTTTGTAACTCCGGCGCTTCTGTATATTGCGCGAGAAACCTCACTTAACCTTAGTCCGTCAGAGTCAGCTATTTTATCAGAATTGGCAACTGCATTTAATATCGTAAGCAGCAGCCCGCGGCCGCGTGCCCTGTCGAGAGAATCATCCAGTTTATCCTTGCATGCATGATAGATGATCCCCTGCTTCCACAATGCCTCAATCACAAATGCTTCTTTAACATCACAGCCAGAGATTTTCTGCCTTGCTTTTATTGCATTCAAAAACAACGGCATTCCTGCAGAATAATAATAGAGCTCATCATTTTCTTTAACATTCCCTGTCTCTTCTGCTAACTCACGGGAATTCAACGGCAGCGTTTCAACAGCTTCAAATTCAAGCTTTTTAGAAATCTCTTTCATTAATGTTACTGCGCTTCCAATGACAACATACTTAACATGTGATTGGGCAAAAATTATCTGCTTAAAGAAAGTCAGAACATCCTTAATCTGCTCATAATTATTGAACTCAAGCAGCTTCCAGAATTCATCAAGACAGACTATTGTGCGCAAATTCTTATCTTTGGAAAGCGCTTCAGCAAAATTTAATGCAGAAGAAATTAACAATTTATGGTCAGGCTTTATTTTCAAAAATTCATTTTTTACCTGCTCAACAATCTTTGCAGTCTCGCTGCCAAGTTTGCAGTCATCTAAACTGGAAACCTCTTTTCTCAGATGCCAGGAAGTGACACCAAGCAAAAGTTTGGTGGCAAATTCCTCTGGTGTTAATCCGATTCGAGAAAAATCAACATACGCAACAGCATTACCCCCACCTGCATTATTATTCTCAGATGCTCTTGTCAAAAACTCTTTGACAATAAAACTTTTGCCAATATTTAAGCTGCCAATTAACGCAAGATTTCTCCCGCGCTTTAGCTTATGCTCAGCTAAATTCTTCAGGAGTATCTCTAAGTAATTCTCTCTCTTAACTGAGTTTTTTCTATTTTCAGCTGCTATATTTTTGTACACTATTATTACGCTCTGTTACATACTTTTTATATTAATAAAGTATACTAAACAGTATATATACTAAATAATCTACAACTATTTAAATCTTTCCTTGCGAGAACACAATACAAAATCCAAAGAAAAAAAACTCCAAGCCTGCTCTTCTGTTTTGGGGGTAGAAGAATTCTATGCAGACTTGGAATAAATATACTAGCTAGTATATATTTAGGATAATATAACTAATATATAAAGCTTCTGATATCATAAACTAGTGATAAAAAACTTATAAAAATTAAATCTATCTTAAACAAGAAGTTGATTAGATAGTATACTATAATAAAATAAAATTTAAAAGCAAATATTTAAATATATACGCATACATATGCATATCCAGTATGACAAAAGTAATCTCGTTGTCAAATGAAGCTTATTTTAGGCTGAAAAATCTAAAACACGGAGAGGATTCATTCTCTGATGTAGTCCTAAAACT
>JACPBN010000066.1 GCA_016180275.1 Candidatus Woesearchaeota archaeon | reverse complement strand
AATTTGATTGCATACACTTCATTACGAGGAGGGCTTAACATACGCTGTAAATAAAAAATATCTTTGTCACTAATTTGTGTAATTCCTTCTCTAAGTACATCATCAGGATTTATCTTTGTGTGGAAGGCTAATGATGATAGAAGAACTAATTTTTGAAGGGCGTCGATACCTTCAACATCATTAGTAGGATCTGCTTCAGCAAAACCTTTAGATTGAGCTTCATGAAGAGCCTCTTCTAATGTTTTTCCTTGATGCATTTGAGTTAGAATGTAATTAGAGGTTCCATTAATAATTCCTGATATTTTCATTATTTCATCATGTGCAAAATATTCTTCTAGTGTCCTAATTATTGGAATGCCTCCACAAACTGCAGCTTCATATCTTAGATTAACATTCTTTCTATTTGCTATTACAGTTGTCAATACCATTCCTTTGGTTTTTATAATTAAACTTTCTTTAGATAATGCATCAGTAACTGAGATTATAGTTGGCATAGACAATTTCAATACTCTAGAGAGCTCTCGAAGATGGAATTCTTTATTAGGATTCTTAAAAAACACTTCCAAAACCAGTTGAGTGGTAGATTTTTTTATCATTTGATAGATATAAATATCAAGTGGTATTTAAATCTATCGGTGTCTTGCTAATACTCAACCTTTCTTGCAGCCCTCTGCACAACTTCACTCAACGCGGGGTGTATGTGCACAGTATTTGCTAAAGTATTAATATTGCCTCTTGCTTTTATTGCAGTAAGAACTTCATGTATTAATGTAGAAGCTTCTGTGCCAATGATATGGCACCCAAGAATCTTGCCGGTTTTTTTCTCACAAATAAATTTTACAAACCCATCATTGTCATGCAATGCTCTGCCCATTCCTGTGTTTTTGTAATAGTGTTTTGCAATAACATACTTTCCTCTGTACTTAACATTATTTTTAACATCCTGTTCCATTAATCCAACTCCGGCTATTTGCGGATTAGTGAATACTGCATGCGGCATTGGATAATAATCAACTGGTAGCTTTGATTGCTTATTCTCTGAAGCAAACGCGTTATGGTACACATATTCTGCCTCCAAGTTTGCGCTGTGCTTGAACATATACCTGCCAGCAATATCACCAATTGCCCAGATATTCTTTTGTGATGTTTCAAGATATTGATTTACCTCAATATATCCGTACTTATTTACTTTAACACCTGTTTTTTCTGCTTTTAATATGCCAGTATTTGGAATTCTTCCTGTAGCAACTAGCAGCTGATCAGAAACTACTGCCTTACTTTTTCCGTGTGCGTCCTTAATATTAACACTATATTTCTTATTTTTGTAACCTACAGCTAATATTTGTGCGCTTAGGTTTAAGTTGTATTTCTTTCCGGCAATTTTAGTAAACGCTTCAGAGATTTCTATGTCTTCATTCTTCAATAATGTACTTTCGCGCTCTACAATATTTATTTTTGTGCCTAGCTCTCCAAAGAAATAAGCTAATTCTGCTGCAATATAGCCGCCGCCTATGATTGTAAGAACTTTTGGCTGCTTTATTAATCTTAAAGCTTCTGTGCTAGTCAAGTATTTGACTTTATTTAATCCAGGAATAGGCGGAACACCAGGGCGAGTGCCTACGCAGATAAAGATTTTATCGCCGTAAATCTCTTCATTTTTTTCTTTATTATTTTTTCCAGTATTTTTATTTTCAGATCTCACTTTAACTGTATTTTTGCCAGTAAATTCTGCTCTCCCTTTACACACAGTAATATTCTTATCTTCTTTATTTCCTTGTTCTATCTGTTTTGCTTCATTATCGACAAAATCAGAAACTTCTTTTACTATGTTTTTAAAATTAACGGATAATAGCTTTGACTTAATGCCAAATTCAGCTGAATGCCTGATTGTCCTGGCGATGTCAGCATGATGTATTAAAATCTTTGACGGAATGCAGCCGTGCAACAAGCAAGTGCCGCCAAATTTATCCTCTTCAATAACTGCAACTTTATAGCCAGCTTGCGCTGCCTGCGAAGAAATCAATAATCCAGAGCCTGCGCCTATGACAATGACATCAAATTTTTTCATGCAGACAAAAATAGAATAGAAGTATATATAGTTTTCTGAGTATCAGGATAAAAATTCAAAAAACACAAACTTTTTTAAATAATCGAGGAATTCTGTAGATGATTGCCTCTGTAGCATAGTAGCTATTGCGGCAGACTTGTAACTAGTGCAAGGTATCTGCAGGTCGCCGGTGCAACTCCGGTCAGAGGCTTTTTTTAATATCCAGGCGGACAAACTCCGTCTTTTAACCACTTGTCCACTTTTCTGTTAAACTTGTAGTTGGAAAAGCCTATATTTTTAATCCATCTGTAAATATTTTTTCTGCCATTTAAGTAAATATGATTCATGAATATTGGACCAAATCGTTTATCATCCTGCTTGAGATTGTAGATAACACAATACTTAAAACCAATTTCACGATATAGTTTTTCTAAATCCTGCACTAATCTTTTGCTTCTAAAGCTAGCTTTAATGACAGGGTAGTTATGCCCTTTATTCGTTTTGTTCTTGAATGTTACACTAAAATCTGTGTCTGCGAGTCCTCTTAAAAACGCACATTTTATACCTTTACTGGAACACTTGATTATCTCTGGCACGTTTACTATCTCAGTTTTTCTGTTTAAGGGAATTTCACATTTTTCACTAAGGAATTTTAGTATTCCTTTAGAATGAGCTCTCAATAAAACAGTATCAGAACGATTATCTTTTTCATAGGATAATTCGACATTAAACAACGAATAAAATATATCTTGAATGAATTGTAAATATTCAGTTTCATTACTGTTTCCTGCAATAATTATTTGAGACCTTGCTAATTTAGTGCCTGTTCTTTGTTTCCCAACAGAATAACTTAAATGCCCACGTAAGAGAATTTTGCTAGCAGGCAAAAGGCTTAATTTGGAAGTTTTGCGTATCGTTTTCTGGAAATTAGAAAGATGTCCTTATTTATATACATTGCCTATGTTTGTCCAGTGCCTTAGGAAAATGTCTTGTGGAAAATAAATTAAATCAAAGAATAGGGATGCTATTTTTATTATCATGAACTTTAATATAATCTACTTATCTCTTATAATAAAGTTTCAACCCCAATGTTGTTGCACCAAACACAAGGCCGACTATATTAGCAATTATAATTACAATGTCTTTTCTAAGAATGCCGTAGATCATCCATAGAAACATGCCAATCGTAAGAAGAACGAACATCATTAAAGAAACATCTTTCAAATGCTTAGTTTTATAGCCTTTGATAATCTGCGGGACATAGCCAAAAGTGGTCAAACTAGCAGCAATAAAACCGAGTATTGTTACGAAATCTGCCATGAAAATTACCCAAAAAGTTACCTATAATTAAATCCACTGCGTCCACGCCAGTGGACAATATATTATATTATTAGAAGAGTTGCTCCTCCTCTACATAGAGTTATTAAATGTGATAATGCAAAAGTTTTGCGGGTTGTGTTAGTTAATGAGTGATTAGATGGCATTGCCCGTCGCAACTTGAACATGGATAACTGGAATTATGTCCACTTAATTGGCTGTGGACGCAGTGGCTTTTTAAATTTTAAATATGCACCTACTAAAACTGCCCTTCAGGCACTCCAATGCCTGGATGGAATGGCTTGATCTGGACTTGAGGCAGCCATGTCTTTAGCTGCAAGTATTGTTTTATCTGATTCTGCAATAAATAAGTCTGCCTGTAAAGCTCATGCTTATGCCTTTCAAGATCATGTTCAAATATTCTTGCCTCAAAGATCTCAAGAAAGAATCTTAAGATAGGGTGCCTGCTCCATTCACCTTTATAATCAATCTCTATATATGACCAAATCTTTATCTCGATCTCTCCTGTGTTTGTCTTGATTTTTTTGCCAGCCTGCATTATCTCGTGCTCTTTTAAGTGCAGGACATGCATATCTATGTCAAGATGATATCTAAAGAAACTATTGCTTGTATCTACAGGTTCTGCATCTGGAAACTGCCACATACGCCACCATGTCCAAATCTCCTTGTTGCCGTATAAGTCTGTCCTGTCATAATAAAAATTTTCATGAGCATCTCCTTCAGTATCGTCCTGGATATCAAGCCACTGGTTATCCTTTACCCATTCATGCAAAATCTTGTAAAGGTCCTGCATGTTGAAGATATCCCTATATTTGATTCTAAATTGCGCAGCTAGAATTCTTGGGTTATTGTGAGAAGATTCTGGACGCTCTGCTTGTGGCATAGTACACCTTTTTTTAGCTAATATCTAATTAATATCTATAACAAATCATTACAACTATTTTACTCATGCTTTTATCTCGCTTAATCTCTATACTTTTATATTCTTTCACATCTTTATAAACATTTCCATAAGATTTTTAAAAGAGGCAGATTAATATGCACTAGAATAAAACTAAATTCAGTAATTTAAATTATGGTGCAACTAATATGATACTAGGTTTTGTTGGTAAACCATCGTCTGGAAAAAGTACAATGTTTAAATCAGTAACACTTGCTGAAGTAGCTATTGCAGCGTATCCTTTCACAACTATTAATAAAAACGAGGGTTTCGGCCACGTCAGAGTAGATTGCGCAGACAAAGACCTAAATACACAATGCAACCCTAGGACAGGCCATTGTGTTGACCATATAAGATTTGTGCCAGTGGAAGTAATTGATGTTGCAGGATTGGTTCCTGGAGCTCATGAAGGCAAAGGAATGGGAAGCCAGTTTTTGGATGATTTAAACCAGGCAAATGCATTGATACATGTAGTAGATGTTTCTGGCAGCACAAATGAAAAAGGCGAGCCAGTTCAGGCATTAAGCCATAATCCTGCTAATGACATCAGATTTCTGGAAGTTGAATTAGATATGTGGTATTACCGCTTAGTTAAAAATGGATGGGAGAAGTTTGCAAGAACAATCAAGCAGGAAAAAGCACAAGTTTCAAAGGCAGTTGCCAAGCAGCTTTCAGGGTTAAGAGTTACTGAAGCAATGGTTGAAAATGCTATAAAAAAGTTTGCTCTGCCTGAGGATATCCTTAAATGGGATGATTCTTTGCTGCTTAAGATGGCAACTGAGCTAAGGAAGATAACAAAGCCAATGATAATTGCCTGCAATAAAATTGATGTTCCTGGAGCAGCTGAGAATTTTACCAGATTAGAGAATGAGTTTCCTGAGCATATGCTTATCGCATGCAGCGCAGAGAGTGAGCTTGCATTAAAGGAAGCCACTAAACATGGGCTGATCAAATATATTCCAGGCAATAATAAGTTTGAAATTCTGCAGCCAGAAAAACTTTCTGATCGGCAAAAGAAGGCTCTTGACTTTATACAGAAGAATCTGCTTGACAGATTCGGCAGCACAGGCGTGCAGCAAGTCATTGACAAAGCTGTTTTTGAGCTTCTTAATTATGTTGCAATATTTCCTGGAGGAGTGCATAAGCTTGAAGATTCTGAAGGCAGAAGATTGCCAGACTGCTTCTTAATGCCGCCAAACACTACAGCATTGGATTTTGCATTTCATATACATACGGATCTAGGCAAGCATTTTATCAGGGCTCTTGACGTCAGGACTAAAAAGCCAATCGGCAAAGATTATCCATTAAAGCACAGGGATGTGATTGAGATCGTTAGCGCGAAATAAAATAAGCAACATAAATAAGTCAATAAATTTTAAAATATAAGCGAATTACTATCTATTAACATGACACTATTAGCAACACAAGTTATTACAAGAAGAAGCTTACAGGCAGCTTTGCAGGACCAAGGGTTTGAAGAAGCTTTTGATTTGGGGACTATTGATGCTCTTTTAGAGCCAGATATGGTAGTTGATTTTAGTGGTCCATCAACATTACAATTATGGCTGCCTGGGTTTCACGCTTTGCTGCCGACTGTCTCTGATGCTGATTTTTCTCCTGTATTTATGGAATATTCCAAAGATGTTCTTGACCAGTTTGGGTATGCCTTAAATGATGCAGATTTAAGGATAAGAGCAGACAGATTATTGCCTGATTTACAGCTACATCTAAAGAGCTTGACAGATACAATTCTTGCTGTTTTGTACGATAAATTAGCCCATGGCGAAGCTTACATAAGTAGACAACATAATGTGGATATGCCGTCTCAAGAGATTGTGAAGAATTTATCGCACTTGTTTGGGGGGATTTGTTTAGATACTGGTACTGATCAAATTAGAGCAGGCAAAGAGTTAGTTTTGAAAACAGCTTTCAATTTGTTTTATAATATTAGTCATACCCAGACACATGAACCTAGCCAAGACCCTTTTGTGCATTATGCTGACTTTTCACAGATGACACCATTAGAAAGGAAAATACTCACACTTGGCGTAACAAAAAAATTAGAGCAATCATTTGGCGGCAAAATAGTGAAAAGTGAAGAAGATGTTCTTAGAGCATATGAAAAATTACGAGAAACTCTGGGAATAGCATATGGTGAAGAAAGGCTGCTTGAATTGCATAATGACCTATTATACCTTGGCTTGACGGAATTCTTTGGAAATCGAGATGGAATAACTAAAGAACAGAGGCAAAAAGACCTATGGGGAAAAATAGATTATGAAAGAGAAGGATACACAAGATCCACGCATGATTATAGATTGACAATCGAAGCAGACCTGCATTTGACAAGAAAGTTCAGGCTTAAGAATCCCTTTGCGCACGGCGGAAAGATATATTTGAACAGGGAAAGAGGATTTGCAGTAATCCATGCCTATTCATCATGTAAAGAGGGGATAGGCTTAACAAATGCACTAAAAGAAGGCCAGGAATATTTAATATTAGTCAGAATCGGACAGAGCACAAATTCTTCAATTCTTAGCTCTGTTGCTCATGCAGCTGCCCAAGGCAAGTTACAGGAGTTACTTGAGAACTGGACATTTTCTAATAGATTAGTACCGACAGGTTTCACGGGTTATGCTGCAAATCCCTATGGGGTTGCAAGATTTTTGGAAGACAGAAAATTACAGCAGAATTAATTATCGAGATCGTCAGCGCGAAATAAAATAAATAATAATAAAATAAATTCCTAAAAAATATTCCAAAAAGCTTATATATTCTTAATCCTTATATTCTCTAATTGAGGTGAGGGGCAATGAAAATAAAATATATGATTATTCTGTGCGTAATTATTGTGTTGCTTAGTGTGGTTATTGCAGCCTGCGCGAAAGCACCAGTACAACAGCCACCAGAGCCAAAGCAAGATGTTAAAGCACCTTCTCCCCGGCCAGCAGCAGAGCCTGTCACGACTCCTGCTAAAGAGCCTGAAGCTTCCCAGGCAGCAGCACCTGTATCGCCTGAAGACAAAGAACAAGTTCTAAAAAAGCTCCAGAAGATAAAAACCATGAATTATGCAACTCCAGATGACAAGCAAAATATTTACGTCGATACTGTAAAAGACCTGATCAGGATAAAATATAATGGTGCATTAAACAAACTGGATAACAATGGCTTATACTCTGAGCTCATTATTGACAGGAAAAATAAGAAGATCCTGACTTACTGCGCAATTGATAGGTGCAACAAAGATGAGCAGGATCTGTACATATCTTATAGTCTCAATTATGAAAAGTTTAATACTGTTACTATTCTGGATTATGTAAAAAACATGAAGCAGATAAAATCAGACAAAAGCAAGACCAGGCAGATAAAATCTATCCCTAGCACATTTGCCGAATTTATTGATGCTGATGATAAGACAGGCGGGATGTGGTTAGATGACTTTTACGGAATACCATTAAGCATAATACCCGCAGATGGCACAGAGCTGGTCAAAGATTTGTTTGTAAATAACATTGAATTTGAAGAGATAAAAGTGCCCAGCCATGTTACTAAGACAGTTGATTTTCTTGGTTAGAAGAATAAGAAAATAATATATCATCAATAAAGTAAATTAATAAGATCTCTAGATCTGATCACAATGGCCCATTAAGCGCAATCGCAATCATCCTCAACTTTTTCTTTCCAATGTTTTTAAAGCTATGCGTAACTCCTGCGCCTTCTTCTAAAAAGAACAAATCTCCTTCCTCAACAATATAATTCTCTCCATCAACCATAAACTCTCCTTTGCCTTCTATGACATAGAATAATCTTTCATTGCTATGATGAGAATGCGGAAAGATCTCCTTGCCTGCATCTACAACAGTGTCATGGAACATGAAAATTTCACTTACCTGCTTTAATGGGGAGCTGTCTCCTATCAATTCTTTCATTGTGACACCGGGATGACCATGCTCTCTTTCGTTATAAACATGGAATTTCTTGGATTTGACTAATGTAACTCCTTTTTGTGCTGGCATAAAGATTACCTTTTCTAAACAAGCATTTATATTTTAGATTTATTAACTTCAACTATGCCTTTATTTCTCTCAATAACTACCTTACAATCATGAAATAATTCCATGCCTGCTAGAGCAAAATCTGCATCAGTAGATAATATAGGTATTTCTATCTCTTCTCCCACAAACCTTAATTTTCCAATATAAACTTTTGTTAGCTTGTCATCTCCGCCTGCGGTTACATAATCAGAAATTCCAATCTGGTCTAAGCCAAGCTCTTTAATTATATCATTTGGCAGCATCATATGCCCATTGAAACCTGTATCTAATAACAGTTCAATCTTTCTGCCTTCTATCGGTAATTCTATGATGGGGCTTCCAAATCTAAAGAAACCTTTCATTATAATGCACCAGCAAAATGCGCAGAACCAAAACCAATCCTCTTAAAGACAAATTGTTTTTTTGGGCATTCTTTTATTGCTTTTTTGTATGCTTCTAACTCAGAATCGCCAATAAAATAACTGCCTGTATCTGTCTCTATGGCTATAATTTTCCCTTTATATTGAGGCGATAATTCTCTGCTTAATTTTTCAAACAATGAATTTGCTTCCTTTATATTTAATTCCATGGTGAAACAAGAATAATATATTTATCTATTTAAATCTTACGAGGATTTGCATTGAATTTTCGATTAAATAACTTAGTTAAACTCTATCTATACTCCAGATCATAAGGAAATATTCTCTTCAATATCAGCGTTGCGTAGCAGCCTTTATCCAGCATAAAGCTTAGTCTTATCTTGAATTTTTTCTCTGGCTGCCTGTGGTGCCGTTCCATGACTCTTTTTGTATTGAGCTCATCATGCTCAATTAACTCTATCCTCATCTCCTGGACATTGACAAGAGTCTTTCTGTATGATACTTTGAAAAAAACATTCTGGTTTTTTCTGACATCATCAAAAGTTAGGCCTTGCTTCTCAAGGACTCTTGCATATGCCTGTTTTATCTCAGAATCTGTCTCATTGTCTTTAAACTCCAGGTTGTGCGCAAGTATCGGTATGGAGATTGAATTCAGCCTGTTATATAGGCTATCATCAAGGCTCTTGAAGAATAGTAATCTGCCTGCTGGATATTCTATGCTCAGCAAGTTCTTCTCATCAATATATTTTCGCAAAATCTGCTTGAGGCACTCATTCCACAAGAAGCTCTGATATGCTGAGCAGTAAAGTATCAGCAAGTCCTTGTTAATTAAATTAAATGCGCCTCGATAATCATTATTATTTATAATCAAATGCTGCAATATCTTTATCTCGCCTTTGATGTTTGGGGAGTTCTCCTTGATACAGCTGATGCAATCATTCCACTTGCCCCAGTTGATAGAAATAAATCTCCGTATCTTCTTTATTCGCATTGGATTAAACCTTGTTACAGTTGTAAGAAATATCTTTAAAGCAGCTTCATAATCACTCTTGACAAGCATTTTTGCAATAAATTCATCTGCATTTCTTATGCTGCCAAATCGCTGCGCATCAAAGTAATTTGGAACCCCAGTTCTTCTGACTTGGCTAATCTTCATTAATATACTATCAATTGCGCCTTTTTTTATGTCGCGGACTACTATCGTAAATTTATTTTTTGCAATATCACCTAATTTGATTGGTTTGCTGGAATAACCTATTCTCTCAATCTTAATGTTTCTTTCAGAGAATGATGAAGGAACTGCAGTGAGATTGCCTCTCTGATTATTATCTTTATTGCTTTTTATGTTTTGGATAGAAATATACTGTATCGTATGCGCATGCCTGTCTTTTAATCCGGCAATTCCAATGAGGTTATAAGAAATCTTAAGCCTATTTGCAATTATTTTTTTTGCTGCAAATGTGTCTATGCCTGTCTTTGTCAGCCTATAGATAGCATAAGCACCTTCCTGGCCTGCAGGCAAAAGCTCCACTGTGCTTATCTCCTCGACGATAAAGTCCTGCGGTATCTGCTTGATTTTCATTGTAGCTCTAAATATTATGTTTTTATGCTATAACTTTTTTTGTTATTTTATCCGTATGCCGATTGTTTTAATAAAAATAAAAAAACCGAGAATGAATATGCTATCCGAAGTAATTTAGCTCTTTCTTCTTTTTCATTTCTTCCCTATCTATTATCTCTTGACCACGAGCAGAAGAGAACTTGTCTTTCAACATTTTGTATTTTTCTTCAACATCTTTTGTGATGCTTGGCCTTACAATTTTTAATGCAGCTTCAAAATGCTTTTCAGTGACTTCTTTTGATTTCATGTCTTCTCTCAGAGCCTGTATTGCAGCTTCCCTGCAGATTGATTCTATGTCTGCTCCTGTGTAGCCTTCTGTTCTTTCTGCAAGATACCACAAAAATATCTCAGGTCCGCTTAAATCTTCTCTTCGTTTTTTCTTTTTTTCAATTTCTTTTATATCTTTATCAGAAACTGCTTCATCACTAGCCATCTTACTTAATACTTTGTGTGAAAATCCCTCATCCTCTTTAGGTATTTCTGCATTTAATGGCATTTTTTTGGTATGTATCTGGAATACCTGGTAACGTGTTTCCTTATCTGGCGCAGGACAATGTATGATGCGGTCAAATCTTCCAGGGCGCAACAATGCAGAATCTATTATATCTGGGCGATTGGAAGCAGCAATTATGATTACATCACTTAAATCTATTAATCCATCCATTTCTGTTAAAATTTGGTTGACAACACTCTCTGTAGCATGATTACTGCTGCCCTCAACTCTTTTTGGGGCTAAGCTATCTATCTCATCAAAGAAAATTATTGTTGGGGAAGTCAGTCTTGCTTTCTTGAAGATCTCTCTTACAGCTTTCTCGCTCTCGCCTACCCATTTTGAAAGTAATTCAGGGCCTTTTATGCTTATAAAATTAGCATCACTCTCTCTGGAAATAGCTTTTGCTAACATAGTCTTTCCAGTTCCTGGCGCGCCATATAATAAAACTCCTCTAGGCGGCCTTACTCCCATGCGTTTGAATGCATCAGGATTCTTCAGTGGCCATTCAACAGTTTCTTTAAGCTCTTGTTTTATATCTTCTAAGCCACCAACATCTGTCCATCTTACATTAGGAATCTCGACAAACACTTCCCTTAATGCGCTTGGCCTTACGATCTTTAATGCTTCCTTGAAATGCTTTTGTGAAACACTTAATTTTTCAAGAATTTCTTTTGAGATAGGCTCATCTTCTTTTAACTTTAATTCTGGAAGGACTTTTCTCAGCACTATCATAGCAGCCTCTTTCACAAGAGCGCTCAGATCTGCGCCTACAAAGCCATATGTTATCTGCGCAATCTCATTAAGGTCAACGTTTTTTGCCAATGGCATGTTTCTTGAGTGAATCTTTAGGATAGTTAATCTGCCATCCTTGCTTGGCACGCCAACTTCTACTTCTCTGTCAAATCTTCCTGGGCGCCTGAGAGCAGGGTCTATTACGTTTGGTATATTGGTTGCAGCAATTACAACAACCTTGCCGCGGCTTTTTAATCCATCCATCAATGCAAGCAGCTGCGCAACAACTCTTCTCTCAACTTCTCCTCTGCTTTCTTCTCTCTTTGGGGCGATCGCATCTATCTCATCGATGAATACTATGCTAGGCGCGTTCTTTTCTGCGTCTTCGAATGTGTTACGAAGGTTTTCTTCACTCTGACCGTAAAATTTACTATTATGCAGTAACAAATAAGGTGCAGCCATAAAACTGTCATGCTCAACTGTAAAATCATATAATTCTTGTACGCCTTCATAACTTATGTTTTCAATGCATTCCCATGCAATATCTTTTCTTGTCAATATGCTGTATTCATTTTCTATATCTTTTTTCATCGCGCCATTAATGCAATTATGTTTTTCATTATACCTTTGTGCAATTGTGTACAGCTTATCGAGTGCATGAACTGTAAATTTTCCTTTGCCATATACATAATAATCATTGTTTCTATATTCTTGATAAGGAACTTTTTCACGCAAAGCACTGACAAGCAGCTCTGGCGAAGGTATGTTTGCCCATGATTTAACTCTGGCAGTAGAAGTTATCTTTTCTAATCTTGCTTGCTTTTCCCTGCTTATAGGCTTGATTAATTGCCTGAACTTCTCTCTTCCTTCATGCCCACGGATAGTCAGCTCATACATCATGCCTTTTGGAGTATTATGCGGATTTAATTTTGTTGCAACCTCAAGCTTCATAAGCATCAATCCCTGCATCTCCTGTAAAAATTCTCTTGTAGCGCTGAATAGCTTAGGTGTAGGATAATCATTACATTTTTTATTGATATTATCTTCATTATTTATTTTAGTCATTGCAACGCATCCGTCTCCATCAAAATATGCCTGTATAAATGCAGCTATTTCTTTTTTTGGCAGGTTATAAAAGAAGCTTGGGACAGCAGGAATTTTTTTTCCTGGCTTCATGGCAAATAATTCCAAAAACCCGACCAAAACTTTTGAATATATCACTACCCTGCCATCTGCATATTCTTTTGTCTTATCAATGTCAAATAATTGCTTAAGCAAAAATTTATATCTCTCACGCAGATCTTTGTCATTGTTTGCAAATGTAATGCCGTCATCTGAAACATATCCCTCTGACACGATAAAGCCTATAAATTCCAGGAGTTCAGAAGATGTTTTATCTGGGAGCTTAATATAATTGCTTCTTGAGAGATTTCTGGAATTTAAAGCATATTTTTTGCAATATTCACCATTATTTTCTTTATTTACAGCATTTACTGTTAATTTTTTTCTGCGTGCCAATTCATCTAAGTCAAACTCTTGGCTTTTTTCTGGCAGCTCAATATTATTAACTCTTGCAACAAACATGCCTTCTTTTAATTCTTCAAGGCGTTTCCAGGCTAAGCTGCCTTTTTGATAGACTAAGAACGGCTGATTATGGCTGCCTGTGATCTCATTGCCATCGCTTAACTTTAACTTGTAAGACGGTGCATTTAATTTAGCAGTATGCGTAATTCTTGACTTAACTATCTTGCCATCATGGAATGCAAAAGTCTTTACTGGCTCATCCAACTCAATAATTTTTATTTTGTCATCTCTGATTTTTTTTCCACGGCCATTTGCCAGATTATTGTCTGCATGATCATAGATCTGCTGTGCTTTAATATAGCCGCGTGGATTAGTAAATATCTTTGTATCGCCTTTCACGCACATAATCTCCGGGCCATTTATAACAATAAAATGCGAATTTGTCTCGTTTGCAACTGCTTTTGCCAGCAACGTTTTGCCTGTTCCTGGTGGGCCATGCAGCAAGACTCCTTTTGGCGCTTCAATGCCTAATATTTCAAAAATTTCCGGATGGCGCAAAGGCAGTTCAACCATCTCTCTTATCTTCTTTATTTCATCTTCTAAACCGCCAATATCTTCATAAGTGACATCTGGCATTGTTTCTTCCTTTACATCAACTGCTTGTGGATTAAGCACAATGTCAGTCATCTCTGTAATAACAACTGAGCCTTTTGGATTACAATCTACAACTATAAATTTAATATCTCCAAAGCCAAAGCCGATCGCGCTTTCATCTAACATTGAGAAAATATCATCAAAGAATGGGTTTGTGCTCATAGTTGATTTTCTTCTTGTTGTGCCTCCAAGAGATACTGTGTCTCCCTTAACTATTGCTCTTCCTAATAGTCCCTGCTTGAATGTGCCTGGAGAAGCTCTTACAATGACCCCTTTTCTTGCAGGAGCAATTGTTACTTTTTTTGCTTCCTTTACTTCTGTCTTTCTGACTTGGACAAACTCGCCTATGCTTGTTTTTGCGTTTCTTCTTGCAATTCCATCCATGCGGATTATGTTCAGCCCAAAATCTCCCGGGTATGCCCTGTCGACTATGCCGACAGTTTTTCTCTCGCCTTCAATCTCTACAATTTCGCCTGGCCTAATGTTTAATTTCTGCATAAAAGTAGAATCTATCCTGACAATGCCTTTATTTACGTCATCCTGCACAGCTTCTGCTACTTTTAACTGGAGATTGTTATTTGTTATAGGAAGTGCCATTTTGCTTTAAGATTAATTTATATTAATCAGGTATCCCTATTATATTTACGCTATATCTTTTTAACTTATCTAATTTTTCAGTTATATCTTATTTACTTTTTTCTTCCATCTTTCTGTGTCATTTGCTATATATCTTCATATTTATTATAACTATTTCGTTTATAGGATTATCTGCTTATTTAAAAGGTTTTAGGTTTTGTGAAAATAACTCCACAAAGAGAAAAGTATTTAAACAATATTAATCAAATTTCAAATTTGCTACGTCTGATTATGCGGGGGTGGCAGAGCCTGGTCAAATGCGCAGGAGAGTTTTTAGCTCTGCGAAACTTAAGACCAGAGCTCCATTATGGGGCACTTACTGTTAAAGTAAGAAGTTAGATATCCTGTCTCTTAGTGGGTACGAGGGTTCAAATCCCTTCCCCCGCATTTTTATTTTTCATTTTCCATCTATATATTAATTATAATCCAAATTTCGTTTGGGTGATTACATTATTCTAAATATGCAGGCACCTAATTGCATTAACTTTTATTCAATCTTAAGAAGCAGCTATAAATGTCTATACTAATTCTGAACGCACTGCGTTCATTTTAATCTGTCACTCAGTGCATGACTTTTTGGTGATTAATCGGTAAATTGGCTACACAATTGGTCCGCGCTTAATGACGACAACGGCAACAGGCTTAACCTTAACGGCAACTACCATGATAACAACAGGAACGGTTGTGCTTCCGGAATAGCTCTATTCACTAAGACATTATATTTAATATGGAAGCTAATAAATTTTATTCTTGTTGGTTTCTATTTTTATCTAATTTTTAATAAAGCAATATTCCAAACACCAGAAGGTTTAAATTTGATAATCTTTCCATATTTCACACATAAATCCATAAATTCTTTTTTTGTCCAGTTATTAACATGTCCTGGAGTATTTCCAAATTTTTTCAAGTATTTTAATCTTAAAACATTGGCTATTCTAAACCAGGGTTCATTAGGTACAGATAATAACAAATATTTTTTACTTAACTTGCTCATAATCTCAATTGCTTTTTCATAATTCTCTAAATGTTCTAATACTTCTAGGCTCATCACCAAATCAAAACTTTTATCTTTAAAATAATCTAATTTGAATATATCCCTAGTACCATACTCTATATTTTCCAGTTTATTATTAGAGATAGCATATTTAATTGCGTCCTTTTCTTTATCGATCCCAACTATTTTGGCCTTTATT
>JACPBN010000005.1 GCA_016180275.1 Candidatus Woesearchaeota archaeon | reverse complement strand
AAGAGTTGCTCCTCCTCTACGCAGGCAACATTAGATGCGATAATAGGAAAACATTGCGTGTTGTGTAAGTTAATTTGCAATTAAATGGCATTGCCCGTCCCAACTTCGGTTGTTAATATTGATATGTGTTCGTCATAAAATGGCAATCGCCACCGCTTTTATATTGTTATAGCTAAACAAATACCTTTCTTCTACTTCTCTCTTATCTCATCTCCTTGCCAGACACTTTAGCTAATATCTTTAGATTCTGCATCAGAGCATCAAATTGATCAGGATATAAGCTTTGCATGCCATCGCTTTTTGCTGCTTCTGGATTATAATGCACTTCAATTATCAGGCCATCTGCACCAGCTACTAAAGCTGCTTTTGCCATCGGAGCAACTAATGCCCTTATTCCAGTTGCATGGCTTGGATCAACTATAACAGGAAGATGTGTCTTTTGCTTTAACAATGGAACAATGCCCAAATCTAATGTGTTTCTTGTTGCAGTCTCAAATGTCCTTATTCCGCGTTCGCACAAGATTACATTATGATTGCCTTCTGACATGATATATTCAGCTGCCATCAGCAGTTCTTCAACAGTTGCGCTCATGCCACGCTTCAATAATACAGGCTTTTTTATCTTGCCCAATCTCTTTAAGAGATCAAAGTTCTGCATATTCCTTGTGCCAACCTGCAGAATGTCAGCATATTCTGCCACTGTCTCTGCAGTTTCTGGAGAAATTACTTCAGTGATGACTTGCAGATTAAGCTCATCGCCTACTTTTTTTAACAATTTTAATCCTTGCACTCCTAATCCCTGAAAGCTATAAGGAGAACTTCTTGGTTTGTAAGCTCCGCCTCTTAAAACATTTGCACCAGATTTCTTTACGCTTTTTGCAGTTATTGTCAATTGCTGCTCGTTCTCAACTGCGCAAGGTCCAGCCATAACAACAAATTCCTTTCCAATATTAACACCTTTTACATTTATTATCGTATCTTCGTGCTTAAAATCCCTACTGACTAATTTGTATGGAGTTAATACTGGCAAAATCCTTTCAACAAACGGCAAAGCATCTAGGTTTAATGTTGCAAGAACCCTTTCATCTCCTATTGCACCGATGACTATCTTCTCAATTCCAGGAAGATACAATGGCTCTAAGTTGTTCTCTTTGATTTTGTTCAGTATTATGTCTATATCTTTCTTCTCTGTCTCTTTCTTCAGTATGATTATCATTTTTTGTACCTCGCGTTGTTGTTTTATTTTATTATTTTTATCTTATTTTCTCTATCTTATCGTATTATTTTATTTTTATTTATTCTCTATTATTATCCTATACACTCTTTATCATCAAAAAACCCATATTCAAATAAAAAATAACCTAATTTATTGCAAAAAACCTGCAATCTGTCGTATATAAAACAATGAAAGAACCTTCACCAGCGCCAACTAAAAGCAGAAATACTTTTATTTGCAGAAAAGAGCCTAATTAAGTCAGAATTTAGTTTATCAACTACAAAAACCATGCCAGAATTACAATAGCCATGGTAAACCACTCTTTTCCATTGTAAGTATTATAAGGCATAGGTTGTATTTAAAGGTGATTATTTTGCATGGCATTAACTTAACATCACTTAACTATAGAAAGTAATGAAACTCTTTTAAGTTAATTTTCTTTTAAAAACCATGATAAGAGTAACAACTTGTCCAGCAATAAAATTAGATTGATTAACTGCAGTTATCCCTACAAGTTCCCATCCTTCTTGTCCTAATATGTCTAGTTCACTATCTTCTGTTTTGATAGAACCACCAAATGCAGTATTAACCTTTTTTACTAGATACTCCCATCTATTATTTTTACTTAATATCTTATCTAGTTTAGCTATTCGCTCTTTTTCTGCTTTCTGTGTTTGCTTCTTTTCCCATTCAGAGTAGCAATTCTCGCAATACAAAATATCATTCTCTTTATGGTCTAGCATCTTATGTTTTTTATCCATAAATGCTATATTAGATTTACAAATTGCGCATGTTGCCATGTTAGTCCTCCAATTTCTCTTATGATAAATATATACATTTATATAAATATATCTTCTTCTATTGTTGTATGAAACCTATCCCTAAATCAAACCAACAATGGAAAACCTGCCTCTCACCAGAGCAATACAAAATATTGAGAGAGAAAGGCACGGAAGCAGCGTTTACAGGCAAATATTACAATCATCATGAAAAAGGAACTTACATTTGCGCAGGATGCGGAGAGCCTTTGTTCAGCTCAGATGCAAAGTTTGATTCAGGAACAGGCTGGCCTAGTTTCTTTAAGCCAATGAAAAAGGAAAGCGTGAAAGAAGAATCTGATAACAGCTTGTTCATGAAAAGGACAGAAGTTCTCTGCGCAAAATGCCAAGGGCATTTGGGGCATGTGTTCAATGACGGCCCAAATCCAACTGGCCAAAGATACTGCATAAATTCTGCTGCGCTTGGGTTTAAGAAGAAAGAGAAATGATTTTTATATCTTAATAATTAAAATGCCCTGCAAGTCTTCAGCCCTTTCTTTTCAAGATATCTTTGGTGATACTCCTCTGCATGGTAGAATTTTGCTGCAGGCTTTATCTCTGTCACAATCTTATTGCTGAACTTCTTCTGCGATTCCTGCATTGAAGCAATGGCTTTCTTTTTCTGCTCTTCACTGTGATAAAAGATTGCGCTCCTGTACTGGCTGCCAATGTCCAATCCTTGCCTGTTTAATGTTGTAGGATTATGCGACTTCCAGAACACATCTAACAGCTCATCATAAGAAACTAAGTTTGGATTAAATTCTATCTCAATCGCTTCTGCATGTCCTGTTGAATCTGAGCAGACATCTTCATAGCTAGGATTCTTAAAATTTCCACCTATATATCCAACCTGTGTCTTTACAACTCCTTTTATCTTCCTGAATGTTTCTTCAACATGCCAGAAACAGCCTGCTGCGAAGGTCGCTTTTTGGGTGTTCATGCTTTGTAACTAACCTGATAAGGTTTAAAAATCTTTATCAAAAACTTATAATATTTTAGCATTTATGTGCCTTATTATGCTTTTTCTTCTCAATCTCTCTTAAATCCTTTTTTATCTGTTCTCCTCTTCCGCCTATAATCAGGTCTATAAACTTATCAACTGAGATGCTATCTGTCTTTGGTTCTTTATTCATTTTAATCGCCTCCAAGTGCTTTTCTTAACTGATCTTCAAGCATTTTCTTATCTGGAAGATAAAGCTTGTATTTAGATACAAACATCTTGTTTGAAATTGAGCCAAGTGCATATTTTACAAGAAGATTATTCTTGTCAGCAGCCAATATTATTCCGATGGGCTCATTATCTTCCTTGTGCATCTCCTCATCCTTAAAATAGTTAAGATAAAGGTTCATCTGCCCTATATCTAAGTGGTCAGCAGCCCCTATCTTTAGGTCGAAAAGTACGAAGCATTTTAGAATTCTGTTATAAAATACTAAATCAATATAATAATGCTGTCCGCCAAAGCTTATTCTATACTGCCTTCCAATAAAAGCAAAGCCTTTTCCAAGCTCTAGCAAGAATTTTTGCAGGTTATCTATTATCTTCTGCTCTAGTTCTTTTTCTGTATATTTGCTATCTTGAGAAATATTAAGGAATTCAAGGACATAAGGATCTCTTATTACATCTTCTGGCATGCTTACTATATGCCCATTTCTCGCTAATTCCATAACTCCTTTCTTATCTTTGCTAAGTGCTATCCTGTGGAAAAGCATTGAATTTATCTGCCTTTTTAGCTCCCTTACGCTCCATTTTTCGTAAATGCACTGCTTTTCATAGAATGCTCTTGCAGTATCCTCTTCTATTCCCAGAAGCTCAACATAATGGCTCCAGCTCAATTTGCCAGACAGTGTCTGGCAAATTGGATATTTTAGATAAACTAGCCTCATATATTGGAGATTACTTCTGCTAAAGCCTTTACCATATTTAAGCTTAAGATCTTTTGATATCTGTACTAGAAGCTCTTTACCATATATTGCCCTTTGTTGACCATGCTGCTCATAATCTACTATCTGCTTTCCTATTTCCCAATATGTTTTTACAAGAATAGAATCGATTGCTATATATGCTTGTTTTCTTCCTGTCTCAAGTATATTTCCTATCTGAGAAATTAATGAATTATAATCTGTTTTTTGTGTTAGGGGGATCATTTTTCTACCTCTTTGATTTATGAACTGCTTTTAACAGCTTAACTCCCCAATTAAATCAGTAAGTAAGCCAAATATATAAATTCTTTCTGAGTTTGTCCAGTGCCATAGGAGAATGTCTAGTGGAAGATGTAGGATATAAATTAACTAGAAAATCAAATAATCTATTTTTTTCTTTCCTTAATTTTTTTAGAATTTACATACTTCCATGTTCCTTTTATCAATATAATATCCTCGCGCATGCTAAAAATTAATTTGTAGCTTACATAAATAAAAACACATAAGAAGATCCAGAATAAAACCTTTCTTAAATAGGGCAATTCTTCGAAGATAAACGTGGCTAGATAAGAACTAGATAAACTCAAGATTACAGCTAACATAAAAAATAATTTCATTCTGAATTCTTTAATTTGAGAATTCATAAATTTGAGATCTGCTATTTTATTTTTCACTTCTTCATCGCCTCATTCGCCAGTAATGCATCATACAGCACTAATGCAACCATAGTCTCAACTACTGCTACTCCGCGGACAAATATTGCAGGATCATGTCGTCCTTGAATCTTAAAGCTAACTTTCTTGCCAGCTACATCAACAGTTTCCTGCTCTTTATAGATTGAAGATGCTGGCTTGAATGCAGCTCTTGCTACAATAGGCATTCCTGTCGAAATACCACCGAGAATTCCTCCTGCATGATTGGATTTGCAGATTATCTTTTTTCCTTTTTTTATGAATATATCATTATCCTGGCTGCCTTTCAAGTTAACAACATTAAAGCCTTCTCCAATCTCAACTCCTTTTACAGCAGGAATAGACATCAATGCTTCAGCTAATTTTGCATTCAATTTGTCTGCAACCGGATCTCCTAATCCTGCAGGAACATCATATGCAACAACTTCTACTATACCGCCAACAGAATCTCCTTCTCCTCTGACTTTCATGATAAGCTCTTCAATCTTTTTTGCATCTTTGGAATTAGGAGCTCTTACAATATTGTTCTCAACTTCATCCAGATCAATTGTTTTGACTTTTATTAAGCCAACCTGTTTGACATAAGCCTTTATCTTGATGCCAGATTTCTCCAGCTGCTGTTTTGCAATCGCTCCTGCAGCTACTCTTGCAGCTGTCTCTCTTGCACTCTGCCTTCCTCCTCCTCTGTAATCCCTTATCCCATACTTCTTGAAGAATGTAAAATCAGCATGCCCTGGCCTGAAAAGATCTTTAATGTTATCATAATGCTTAGGATTTGCGTCCTTGTTCCAGATAACTATACAGATTGGATGCCCAGTTGTCTTGCCTTCAAACACTCCAGAAAGTATCTCAAATTTGTCTGGCTCTTTTCTTTGTGTGGTTACTTTGCTCTGCCCAGGCTTTCTTTTATCTAATTCCCTCTGAATAAAAGTTTCATCTATCTTTATGCCTGGCTTGACTCCGTCAATTACACACCCGACTGCCTTGCCATGGCTTTCTCCAAATGTTGTTACGCGAAAATATCTACCGAATGTTGAGCTCATTTTCTTGCATCACTTTATTTTTAATTGATTTATTACACTATTAATTATTCTTCAAATCTTTAACTTCTTTCTAATATTCTTAACAATCTCTATTGGGCTGATCTTGCTTGTATCTATCTTTATATCTCCTGCTTTTTCATACAATTTTCTGCGCTTATTTAATACTTCTTGTATTTCTTCGATTATGCTTTTGCTTGTCAATGATGGGCGATCACTTTCCTGTATCCTCTCAGCAATTGTATTAATATTTGCTTCCAATAAAACAATCTTTGTTGAGCGATTCTTCTTTAATGCAACAATATTATCCCAATTCTCTACTATTCCGCCGCCGCAGTCAAATACACAATCATCAAATTCAGCTATTTCTGAAATCACTTCTTTCTCAATCTCTCTAAACTTCTCCCATCCGTGCTTCTTGACAATCTCTGGAATGCTTGCATCAGCATGCTCAACTATCAAAGCATCTGTACTTAGCAATTTGAAGCCTAGCTCATCTGCCAGCAATTTGCTCACTGTTGTCTTTCCAGTTCCTCTGTATCCTATCAGTGCAATGTTCATTTTATTAGTAATTTAATATTTCTGAAATAATAATTCCTTATTTCTAATCTTGACTTTATCTTTGGATTCAATTAACTTTATTATATCATTCAGCTCTTCATCTGTCAGTATCTCCTTAAGCATAGAAAGTATTGACTCAAGATCAAAAACCTCTATATTAAAAGCTTCTGCACATTTTTTTGCTCGATAATCATTGCTTACAAATAAACAGTTTCTGCTTTTACAGATAGCTATGCACTCAACTTCCCCTCTTCCTAAATTCTTTTGAGAGTTTATCTCTTCAACTAATATTGATTCATCCTTACTTATCTCACAAACTTTGAATATGTTTGAGTTCAGCACAACATCAGCTAAGTTTATCTTGCTTCCTTTTAAGTCCTGTACTACTGAATTAGGTATTAATAATTCATTCCCTCTAAATAGCTCTGAGAATAAATATAATCTATTTATCTTTGCAAATGTACTAAGGATATCTGTATCAAATATTAAGCCCATTATCTTTTACCTTCTAATCCTCTTAAGAAGCTCTAATCCTTTTTTAACTCTTTCTTTTGATAAGGTGATATCTTTAACTAGGCCTCTTTCTGCAAGTATTTCTTTAAAATCAACAGTGCTCATGCCTGCAATCTCCGCTGCTTTTCCTATACTTACCTCTCCTTCTTTATATAATTCTATGGCAATGTTTAGTTTTAAGGTAGGCTGATGTGTATATAAGCATCTCATGGCATCTCTTACAACATCACTCTTGCTGGTGTAAATACCGCATTTTATTAATGCCTTTAATTCTAGGCTCATCATATCTGATAGACTAACAGTTTCAGCTTGTGTCATTTTTATTCCTCCATATATTATTAGTTCATATCTATTAATACCTAATAATATATAAATTTATTGGTTTTTTGCTACAGAAATGAAGCTCCCAACCGCAGCAAGCTACGGGGTATCTCTAATATAAATAATCAAATCGTTGCAAGCAACGTGGTATTAAACCCAAAGGGTAATAAAGATACAAATCTATTAGACCAACAAATATCAAGAAAATCCCCAATCCGACTATAAAGTAGTTAGCCATTTCTAAACAATATTTTAATTTATTTTGTAGGTTGTCTTATTTAATATTTTCTATTTATATTCTCTTTATCTTCTCCCAATATTCTGGAAATGTCTTATTTACGCAACAGGGATTCAATATCCTGATTCCTGAAACCTTAAATGCAGCTATTGCAAAGCACATTGCCATCCTGTGGTCATTGTATGTGTTAATTTCTGCGCGGTGTAATCTCCTTAAATCCCCTCTGCATCCTTTAATCTCCAACCCATCTTCCAATTCATTGACATCTGCGCCTAATTTCCTTAGCTCAGTTGCCATTGCATGCAATCTGTCTGTCTCCTTGATTCGTAAATTTGAAACATTTGTTATTTTTGTTGTTCCTTCTGCAAACAAAGCAACAACAGCAAGAGTCTGCACGACATCTGGCATTGAATTCATATCTACAATAATTGCTTTTAGTTTATTTTTATTACCTGTTTTATTCTTATTTCTGCTTACTTCGATATAATTCTCCCCAAACTTCACTTCACATCCCATTTCCTGAAGCAAGTTTAGAAACTTAACGTCTCCCTGGACAGTTTTTTGGTTTATGTTCTCTACTCTGATCTTTTTGCCAGTAACTGCTGCTATTGCAAAGAAATAGCTTGCATTTGAAGCATCGCCTTCAATAACATAATCATGGGCATCATACCATTGCCCAGCTTTTACCTTGAATTTTTTGTAATTAGTATTTTCAACTTCTACACAAAATTTGTGCATGACATCAATAGTTATGTCAACAAATGGCTTTGAAGCAAGCTCCCCGACAATATCTATCTCAACATCGTGCTCTGCAAAAGGTGCTATCATCAGTAATGCGCTGAGAAACTGGGAGCTCTTTTCTCCGTTAATCTTGCATTTACCTCCAGGAAAACTTCTTTTGATTGTGTTGCTTTTGCCTGAATTATCTTTTCCTGTGCTATTGCCATATACTGTGACAGGCGGGCAGTTTTTTTTTGCAGAAGCTTTTATTCCTAGCTGCTTTAATGCATCAACCAAATCATCTATCGGCCTTTCAAGCATCCTTTGCTCTCCTGTCAGCACAACTTTGCCATCAGCAAGCACAGAAGCTGCAGTCAAAAATCTCATTGCAGTGCCTGCATTTCCAACAAATATCTGTTTTTTTGGAGAGTTTAATTTTCCAGCAGAGCCATAAACTATTATTGAATCTTCTTTTGCTGCTTTTGTATTCTTATTGTCTTTATTAGTTATAACGATCTTTACTCCTAACTGCTTTAATGCATCAATCATATACTTAGTATCATCACTAAACAAAGGATTCTTAATAACACTCTTTCCTTCTGCCAATGCAGCAACCAATAAAGCCCTGTTTGTATAGCTTTTGGAGCCAGGCACAGAAATAGTGGTAATATCTTTACCATCTTTTTTTGCAGATGAGGGAGTTACCTCTACGAAATCAAACTTTTTTATAGTGTCATTATCTACATTCTCCAAGCTTGTCACAATCAAATCTGCTTGTTTCAATTTCTCTTTTGGCAGGGTATTTGTAACTGCAATGCACTTCATTCCAGCAGATTTTGCTGCCTGTATGCCTAAATCTGCATCCTCAATTATAACACATTCAGAAGCATCTAACTTTAATTTTTTTGCAGCTTTCAGATAGATCTCTGGAGAAGGCTTCGTATCTTTGACATCATCACCTGAAATAAAAAACTCAAGATATTTATCTACCTTCAATAATTTAGTGATCAACTTAACATTCTCATAAGCTGCACTAGATGCAACACATAGCCTATATTCCTTAGAAAGCTCTTTCATCAATTCAATAACGCCGGGCAATGGCTTAGCATATTTCTTTATCACTTCTCTGAATCTTTTGTCTTTTAATGTTGCATACTTAACTGGATCTTCTTTTATCTTGTTCTCTTTGAACAGCTGAAAAATTATCTGCTTTGCTCCGCGTCCAAAGAATCTCTTAAAATCTTCTCTGGAAAGATGCATGCCAAGGTTCAGCTCTTCAAATACATCGTTATAAGCCTGAAGATGATATTTCTCAGAATCTATCAGCACACCATCCATGTCGAATACTACTGCTTTTATCTTTGTTAGTTTTATGGCTGCCATTTTATCTCAATAGTTTCTCCATCTCAGCAATAAATTCTTTTGCTCGGTTTAATGATGTCTCTGCTTTGCCTTGCTTTATCTCTTCTGTTGTCTCGTATTGAAACTTAGACCTTTTCAGTCTTTCCAGATCAAAGTTCTGCATTATATTGTCAGATATTGCCATTGCCTCTTCATTTGCAATCTCATAATCCTCTAAAAGATTTGATGTAAGCTTGTTCTTTATATATACAATCAGTGCATCTGCTGTTACCTTATGCGCAATCTTGCTTCCGACTTTATATCCTAATTTATACAATACGGCGTTTGCAATATAGAACATCGAATAATAGCTTATTACAATTACCCACAAGTTTGACATCTTGTTTGTAAATGTATTCTCAGCTAATTCTAAAGATTCTTTATAATTCCTGACATATGTATCATATACTATCTTATTGAAAGCTTGTTTTGCTATCAATCTTTCATCAAGATACCTAGTAATATTCGCTTTTGCTTCATTTATCCTTTCATTGCTTAGCATAGTTGATCATCTCGTAAAAGTTTTCAGTGCCGTATAATATTATATTATTCTTTACTATCTCTTTACCGACATTAAGCTCTGTTGTTTTTAACATGCTGATAAACTGCTCTGTTGTAAAATCCAAAAGATGGATCTCAAACGGAATCAGCCCGATAATCTGCTCTGCTTTCTTTAATATTTTTTCATTGTCTGCAATTATGCACAGGTCTATGTCAGAGCGCTTTGTCTGTGTGCCTTTTGCATATGATCCAAATACAGCTAATATAAAAAATGGGCTCTTTATATCCTTAAACCTGTTATAGATCACCCATAAATCTTTGTTGTCTAACAATTCGTTTTTTCTGATGTTTTCTATCTCAAAAACCTTTTCATTGTACTTAAATGCAAATCTGCATAGATTGCAGTTGCCTAACTTCTTTATTTCGATTAATTCTTGTTCTTTAAGCTTTTCAATCTCTTCAAAGGCTATCCTGTAGTTTATCTTTAACTTCTTACTTATAGAGCGGATGCTGAATGAATCTTCATTATTCTCAATAAAATGCCTTAATATCTTCTGCTTGCTGTTCATCTTTATTATTATATTTTAGTAATAATATTATTATATTTAAGTAATAATATATAAATCTAGCGGTTTTTATGCAAGAATCTATCAAATAAATTTATAGATTAACCTTGTGTTAATTATCCTCTTAAAACATAAGAACTACTTCCTACAGCTCTCGATTTAATCCCATCCCTTACTTCAAAGCGCCCTTGACCAATATCCTTTTCATCAGCCTTAGATCTGGCATCTTTCCTGTCCAGAGCTTAAACTGCTCTCTTGCCTGCAAAATAAACATATCAACGCCGGAAACCGTTATGGCATGCCTTTTCTCTGCCTCTTCCAATAGCTTGGTTTTTTCCGGAGAATAAACAACATCAAACACAACTTTTTTCTTGTCCAATTTATTTAATATTTCATTGCCGACAGGCATAGCATCAATATTTGGAGCCATGCCGATAGGTGTAGCATTAATCAAGATATCAAATTCAACATCTGCAATCTCTCTCATGCTGCAATATGCAGAATTAAAGCTATTAGCAACTAATTTTGCTTTATGCCCATCTGTATCTGCAACTGTTACAATAGCTCCTTCATTTATCAAAGCAGCTAATATTGCTTTTGCAACACCGCCTGCGCCTAGCATCAGAACTTTTTTGTCTGCTAATTTTGTGACTTTTGTTAATGCCTCCAACGCACCGTTATAATCTGTATTATGGCCAGATAATTTTCCGGCATTAATTGCTAGGGTGTTTACTGCCCCAATCTTCTTGGCATTTGAATCTTCTTTATTTAAATACTTGACAATACTTTGCTTGTATGGCATTGTAATGCTGAATCCATGAAACCTATCTTTATATACAGCAAGAAATTTTTTTATATCATCAACCAAAAAATTAACATAAACAGCATTTATCTTTTTATTCTCAAAACATAAATTATGCACCAGATATCCTTTGCTTTCATTAACTGGATTACCTATCAGCCCAAACACTTTTGTAGCAGCATCCTGCTTATTAACCCTATAAATATTCTTCAGCAAGTCAGCATTTATCTGTCCTGGAGCAGCCTTCTTTGTTTCTTCCAAGCACCCAAATGTGAACAAGCTCCCATATTTTGCGCAAAGAACCCTGCTTATCTCTCCATAATTTCCCATACAGAATGCAATTATCGGCTGCTTGTCTTTTTTTGCAAGCTCTAATAGCTTGAATATTTTTGCATTGTCTTCAATTACATTTGCCAATGTTACTACCTTGATAACATAATTCTTTAGCTTGTATTTTTTTGCATCTTTTCTTATCTTTTTATAGACAGAAATTACATCCGGTGTTTTTTTGAAGTTATGGTAGCTTACAATGAATTTTGTCTTCATCATATCTTTCTCAAATTTTCTTATATCTACACCATAATCATCTTCAAGTTCTTTTCTGATGTCATCAATATCAACTTTTTTAAGGAGCTTTAATTTATCTGCTTCAATGTCAAAGTAATCAGCTTTTTGTTTAATAGATTCAAGAATCAGCTCAATTTTTGTAATGTTGTCAATTATGCCTGTGCCGCCTTGCTTCCTATCCCTTGGAGTTACAATAACAGGCTTTTTACAGCTTCTGACAAATCTCAACAGTTTTCTCAGAATTATCCTGTTTGCAGTAAACAAATAATCACAGCGCAGCTCAATTATATCTGCGACTTTAGCAGCTTTTCTAATTTCTTCAAAGCTTTCTATTACGTTGTTTGCGGTTATTGGGATTACTATCATGATAAGCTACTCTTAAGACTAATTCTCTCAAAATATTGTATTTAAGTGCCCCAAATACATGTTAAGTATATTTAAGCACCTTTAAGGTATTTTATGCATTAGGCAATGCATCTAAAACAGACTCCTTTATTAAGTTATCTTTCATGCTTCCTCTAATAACTACTTTACCTAGGGTTAATGGCAATATAAACCTTATATCCCCATTAAAAGTCTTTTTATCATGGTGCATAAGCAAAACTAGTTTATTTAGATTTGCTTTCTTCACAACCCTAAAAACATTATCATGAATATTCAAGCCAGCTCTTCTGACAAGCAAATTTATTCTTAACATATCAAAGCTTTTTAACAACCCAAGCTTATTTGCTATTCTGCTTTCAATTAGCATGCCTAAAGCAACCGCCATGCCATGCTTTATCCTATAATTGCTCAATGCCTCAATCGCATGCCCAGTTGTATGCCCAAAGTTTAGCTTCATTCTCAGCAAAGATTCTTTTTCATCTTTTTCAACAATTGCTTTTTTTATTTTTACAGAATTAATGATTATTCTTTTTAATGCTGCCACATTTCTCATAAATATCTTGCAGAGATTCTTTTCTATATATATGAAAAGAGCTTTATCTGCAATTATTCCATGCTTTATTATTTCTGCTAATCCATTTTCAAGCTCGCTTATTGGCAGTGTTTCTAAGTAATCAATATCGATATAGACTTTTTTTGGCTGTGAAAACATGCCTAGGATATTTTTGCCAGAATCTAAATCAACTCCGACTTTGCCGCCTATGCTGCTGTCAACCATTGCCAGCAAAGTTGTGGGAATCTGAACAAAATTAATGCCACGCATATAAATGCTCGCTACAAAACCTGCAACATCTCCAACTACCCCACCGCCTAATGCAATTATGCATGATTTTCTGTCTGCATTCATCCTTAACAGTTCTCTGCAAAGTTTCGTTATGGTTTCAATGTTTTTGCTCTTTTCTCCTGCCTTAAAGTCAACAATTTCTGCATTTACTTTGTTTTTTCTCAATAATGCAAGTAGCTTGTTGCCAAATAATTTTCCTGTAACATCATCTGTAATAATAACATATTTACTGTGGTTAAATTTCTTAAAGTCATTAATGATAATTTTATCCAGATTCTCTCCTATAGCTATGCCATAAGAACTATCTAGTCTGTACTTCAAATTTACTCTAATGTATTCTACCATAACCT
Organism: Candidatus Woesearchaeota archaeon; assembly: GCA_016180275.1. Lineage (GTDB taxonomy): Archaea > Nanobdellota > Nanobdellia > Woesearchaeales > UBA10200 > UBA10200. The sequence continues at coordinate 31,388 of JACPBN010000005.1, read as the reverse complement.
TTTGCTCCGCAAAAGCTTAACCAAACCATCGAGGCATTCTCGCGTTGCTCGTGGGTTTGGAGACGTTACTCCAAACTGTTTCGCCTTGCTCAATACCGCAACACTTAGTATTAAATTATTACTATATTAAATCTTCCTTCCTACTGCTTCTGCAACTTTCTTGAAATCCTTCATGAGCTGCTTAAGGACTTCTGTTGATATAGTCTGCTCAGCATCACTCACACTCTTTTCAGGATGAGTATGGCTTTCAATTATCAATCCATCACACCCAGTAGCAATTGCAGCTTTGCACATAGCACTAACTAGGCTTCTTCTGCCTGTGCCATGGCTAGGGTCAACTACTATCGGCAAATGCGTTAATTCTTTCAATGCAGGCACTGCAGCTAAATCTAAAGTATTGCGCGTATGCGTTTCAAATGTCCTTATTCCTCGCTCACATAAGATCACATTTGGATTTCCTGAACTTATTATATATTCTGCAGCAAGCAGCCACTCTTTATATGTTGCCCACATACCTCTTTTTAGCAGCACAGGTTTTTTTGCTTTGCCTAATTCTTTCAATAAAGTATAATTTTGCATATTCCTTGTTCCAACTTGTAAAATGTCTGCATACTTCTCAACAAGTGCAACATCTCTGGGATCAACAACCTCTGTAACTATCTTTAATCCAGTCTCTTCTCTTGCAGCAGCCAAATACTTTAATCCTTGTTCTCCTAATCCCTGGAAATCATACGGTGCAGTCCTTGGTTTGAATGCACCGCCCCTCAATATCTTTGCTCCTGCTTTCTTGACTTCTTTTGCAATGGAAATTATCTGCTCTTTATTCTCAACTGCGCAAGGTCCTGCCATTACAACAATCTCTTTGCCGCCAATATTCACACAATTAGCTCCTTCACCGACTTTTATTATTGTGTTTTCAGGATGATATTCTCTTGCAGCTAATTTATACGGCTTTAAAACTTCCATCACTTTCTCAACATCGTCCATGGCTTCAACAGTATCTTTGTTCAAGACACGTTCATCACCAATGACTGCAATTACAGTTCTCTCTGTTCCATACAACGGCACAGGCTTCAAATTATTCTTTGCAACCAGATCTATGACTGCCTCTATGTTCTCTTTCTTTGCTCCTTGCTTCATTACAATTATCATAGTATCACCATTTAATTTATACAAATTTTAATATTATAATTAAATTCAAAACAATTTTATTTCACTATTTTCCCAACAGCAGCTGCAATTGGCTTTATCTCCTTTATCAATTGCGCAAGCCTTTTTGGGGAGATTGTCTGGTCAGCATCACTAACAGATTTCTCTGGCTCAGTGTGGCACTCTATTATCAATCCATCACAGCCAGCTGCAACTGCTGCCCTTGACATAGGGATAATAAGATCGTATTTTCCTGTTCCATGGCTTGGGTCAACGATAATAGGCAGATGTGTTAATTTCTTTAATACAGGAACAATTGCCAGATCCAATGTGTTTCTTGTGTACGTATTGAATGTCCTGATTCCGCGTTCGCACAAAATTACATTATGATTGCCTTCTGACATAATATATTCAGCTGCCATCAGAAATTCATCTAAGGTTGCGCTCATGCCTCTCTTCAGAAGCACAGGTTTTTTCTGTTTTCCTAATGCTTTCAATAACTTGAAGTTCTGCATGTTTCTTGTGCCAACCTGCAAGATGTCAGCATACTCAGCTACTAGCGGAACTTCATGCGTGTCAAGCACTTCTGTGATTATTGGAAGCCCTGTCTGCTCTCGTGCTTTTGCCAGATGCTTCAGTCCTTCTCCTTCCAAGCCTTGGAATGCATAAGGAGAGCTTCTTGGCTTAAAAGCTCCGCCGCGCAGAATCTGTGCACCCAATTTTTTTACTTCTTTTGCAATCCCGCAGATCTGTGATTCACTTTCAACTGCGCAAGGCCCTGCCATTATTATCAATTCTTTACCTCCAATCTTTACTCCGTTCACATCAATAATAGTGTCATGTGGATGAAAGTCTCTGCTGGCTAATTTGTATGGCTTTAAGACTTCCATTACTTTCTCGACGCCTTCCATCGCTTCAATCTGGGCTTTGTTGAGATTTCTCTCATCACCTATCAGCCCAAGTATTGTCACTTCAACGCCTTTGCTCTCATGTATCTTAAACCCAAGATCTATTGCGCGCTGCTTTATGTGCTGTATCTGTTTCTCAGTTGCATTCTTCTTCAATACTACTATCATAGTCTCACCTTTGTGGTTTTGTTTATCCTAATTCTGTTATCATGCTCTTTTTTCCATCCTATTATCCTAGCATTTTGCATCATCTTCAAAGCAGTTAGAATTATCTTCTTATTAATCTATCTGCCAGAAACCCAATGCGCAATCCTCATCCAGCAGGAGGACTTAATAGCTAAAATAATAGAAGCTGTAAGCTAAGCCAAAACTTCCTGAATTCAATGTTCCAGAGTTCTTGCTTGCTTTCATGATGCCTAGAAAACACAGGTAATATATAAAATTTGCGACATAATATGTTTGAAAATTCTGAGAATTTTTAATGGCATATATAGTATAACTTCTCTTATTTCTTTTCTTCTTCTTGGAGCCTGCTGATTCCCATTATTTTAGCATAACATCCCCGACAATGGTAAATTGCTTTTTCTCTACCCTAATCACTCTCAGAATTGTTGCATTCCTGTAATAAGGAAATTCTATGATAAAAGAAACGCTGCTTGAAACTATCTTAGCAACGCCGGCATGGTCCGGAATGGCCTGCTCTCCATCCAAATTCGGATTATAGGCATATTCCAAACCAGGGATTCCGCCAACAAAAAGCCCTCTTTCTGATGCATCCAAAAGCTGAAAGAAGTACACATTAGCAGTTTTTGGTTTTCTGTTAAATTTTATCTTTTTAGGAAAGACTGAGTAGACTGTAGGATTGCTTTTATTGAGTATCATTACCAAAACAACCAAATTTCCTTCCATCGTACCCTCAAGTTCTTTGGAAATATTTTGTATAGAATAATTGCGCAACTCTGCCACACCAGCAATTCCTTTTTGTTTAGCTGTATCAATTACCCCAATTACATCGGCATCGCCCAAGCCTGCTGAATTGGAAAGATTTTTTTGTTCAGACGGATTAATTATGTTAACCGAATTAGTGTCTTTAGTAGCTCTATTGCACCCCAGCAAAAAAAATAGCAAAAATACCCATGTTAGGAATACTATTGCCTTTTTTGACTGCTTAAAGTTGAGTGGAAGCACCATAGCAATTAGAATATTCTTATCATATTTAAAGCTAATTATTACTTACCTTAGAATTTTCAAACATACATAAAAAATCCAAAAAAAGAAAATAAAAAACCTATCTGAAATCTAACAACACCCTTTACCTTTGCCTTTACCCATAAAATCACCTCCATGGATAATTTATGATGTCTAAGTATTTATGTAAGTTAATTTAGTGCAATGTGCTATATAATTATTATGTATATACTACATAGTTTGGTTATAACTAGCAGTTATCAATTAAAATAAGCATTTAACTGTTTTACCCTATTGTTAATATTAATACTAGAACTCATCAAACTCTCTTTCTTGCGATCGCTTTCTTTGCGTGTTTGACAATCTCTTCAGCAGTTAATCCATACTTTTTATACAATTCAGCTGGCTTGCCGCTCTCTCCAAACCTGTCTTTAACGCCTACTCTCTCCAAAGGAGCAAGAGCATACTCTGTAAGAACTTCAGAAACTGCGCTTCCCAAGCCACCGATTGTATTATGATCCTCTGCCGTAACTATTGCTTTTGTTTCTGTTGCTGCTTTTATTATCAAATCTTTGTCAATCGGCTTTATTGTATGGATGTTGATCACTCTTGCATAAATCTTTTCTTGCTCTAACAATTTGGCTGCATCTAAAGCAATTGAAACCAATGGGCCAGTGGCAAATAGTGTCACATCTTTGCCATCTCTTAACAGCACACCTTTGCCTAACTCAAACTTATAATTCGCGTCAAACAAGACAGGGATCTTTTCTCTGCCAGTCCTTAAATACATCGGGCCAACATGCTCTGCCATCGCATAAGTTGCTTTCTCTGTCTCAACTGCATCAGCTGGAGATAAGACTACCATGTTCGGCAAACTTCTGTAAACAGATAGGTCTTCTATGCACTGGGCGCTGTCTCCATCATCTCCTGTCAATAATCCAGAATGGCTTCCGACGATCTTCACATTAAGATTGACTCGAGCAACTGAATTCCTTATCTGCTCAAAAGCTCTCTCTGTAAAGATTGCAAAAGTGCTTGCAAACGGAATCTTGCCTGAATATGCCAAGCCAGCAGCAGTTGTTATCATATCCTGTTCAGAAATACCAAAATTGATTGTACGATCAGGAAATTCTTTTGCAAAGAGAATGCTCTTTGTGCTCTTGCCTAGATCAGCTTCAAGATTAACAACTAACTTGTTTTCTCTGCCCAAATTTAACAAAGCTTTTCCAAAACCATCTCTTGTTGCGATCATCTCTGGCATTTTTGCTCACTTGTTTTATTATATTTATTACACTAACTTTAATCATAATTAATTATTTTATTCTTATTATCCTAACTTATTCAACTCTTCCATCGCCTGCTTGAATTCAGCATCATTAGGCGCTTTGCCATGGAAATCTGGATTATTCTCCATGAATGAAACTCCTTTGCCTTTGACTGTCTGCGCAATTATCACACATGGCTTTCCATTGACGATAGCCGGATTATTAGCATCATCAAGCGCTTTCATTATCTGCTTTACATCATGGCCATCTATCTCAATCACGTGCCAGTTAAAAGCTTTCCATTTGTCAGCAATTGGCTCAATGCTTTTTGTCTTCTCCACAAACCAATCATTTTGAATCTTGTTCCTGTCAAGCAAAACAACCATATTATCCAATTTATGCACTCCTGCTGTCTGGGCAGCTTCCCAAACCTGGCCTTCCTGTGTTTCGCCATCTCCTATCATGACATAAACCTTGTAATCTTTCTTGTCCAATCTTGCAGCAAATGCTATCCCATTTCCATAACTAAGTCCTTGGCCTAAGCTGCCTGCGCTCATCTCAATTCCATGAATATGTATTGAAGTATGGCCCTGCAGCAATGCATTTATTTTTCTGTAGCCAAGCAGCTCTTCTTTTGGAAAATATCCAAGCTCTGCCAATATAGCATAAATTGCAGGTGTGCAATGGCCTTTGCTTAAAACAAATCTGTCCCTATCCTGCCATTTTGGGTTTTTAGGGTCATGATGAAGCTTGTAATAATAAAGCACTGTTAATATATCAATTGCGCTTAAACTGCCTCCAGGATGGCCAGACTGCGCGCGATGCACCATCTCAACAATAACTTTACGAAGAGAATTAGCTATTTTTTTAAGCTGCTCTGGGTTATTTAGCTTTTGCATAATGGCCTCATAAATTCGAATAATTATAAAATTTTGCTAATCTTAATTATTTCCTACCCCTTGTTATCTCAAGTATCTTTTCAAATACTTGTGTAATCTTCTCTCCATTTAAATTGTTTTCGTTGCAGAATCTTTTGATGCGAAGCTTGATTTGTTGCTCCCTTTTTTTGTCAAATATAGGTGTAAAGTTTCTTGCTTTAATCTTACCAATATTTGCTGTTAAAAGAAAACGTTTCTTGATTAGCTTTAGCATATTTTTGTCTATGCTGTCTATTTGAGCTCTTAATTTGGTTAGTTTTAGTTTATCGGCTTTATCCATTATTCATAGAAATAACAGGAAGTTTATAAATTATAATGTTAAAAAATAATGTAATAAAACTAATTGTAAGAATTTAAAATGAAAAGAAAAAATAAGTGCTTACTGCACTTTAACTATCTGCAATGCAGGCTTTAAGTCTTTCCATGCGATATCAAACAAGTTCTCCAATGCGCTTGCAAAGAAAGGCGTGTTAACCCATATGCCTACATCATATGTTGGATGAACTTCCTTGTCGTCCAATACCATAAATATAAGCTCTTTACTGTCAACAACGCAGAATCTTGCACTTATCTTGTCAATATGCTTAACCTCAGCAACTTCTGACAAATCTTTTACAGCATTCCTGCATTCCTTTGTTATTGGAGCCGCAATTCTTATCTTGACACCGCGTTTTTTTAACTTTTCAAAAGTTGGCTTTAAACTATCTACCTTTCTTATCAAGCCTTGACTTGTTGTCATCAGAGTAACATTTTCTTCTGCTCCTCTGATTGTCAGTTCAAGATGATTGTACAAATTGTGCCTGCCACGCAAGCTTCCAGAAAGTTCAGTTGGCTCAACAAGTTCTATGCCTTGGGTATGCAATGTATTTAGTTCGCCTATTACTTCTGTACTCTTCATGTTATCTAAACGTATAATGCGCTCTTCTGCATCTTCTTTCATGTTTTTCTTAACACGCTCTACAACTTCATTTGGAGCAACAGCCACATATTTAATTGGCTTGCCAAGTTTCATAATAACAAAGCCTTTTTTTTCGAGACTTTCAAGAACATCGTAACTTCTTGATCTAGGTACGTTTCCTATGTCGCTTAGCTCTCCTGCAGTTGATACACCGCGAGAAAGTAGTGCTGTCCATATTTTGACTTCATATAGATTTAATCCAAAATATCTTCTTAATTTGCTTAAAAATTCTTCTTTTACAATCATAGTGCTCTCCCCCTTTTTTATTACTGCAGGATAAAATGAAACTACTACTATTAATATGTTACTATTTTTTACCCTGCTCTAGTGCATTAACTAACAACTCATTAATGGGGTTATTTACTTTAAAGTACATAATACCACTTTAAAGTAGATTGTTATTATATCATAACTACTATTTAAATCTTTTGTACTTACAAAATTGCTTTTGGGGCAGCAAACTTTAAATAGTTGACAACATTTAAAATACAGTAAGAGAATTCAGCATGAATCAAACTGAAAAGAGGTTATAATGACTGTTACTAAAGAGGCTATTATAGTCCTTAAAGACTTCAGAAAGGAATTTGGCCAAAAACTTGTACTTGATAAGCTTAATATGACAATCAGGCAAGGAGAGATATTTGGCATTATAGGACTGTCTGGCTCAGGCAAAACTACAATTCTAAATTCTATCATAGGATTTTATCAACCAGAGGAAGGAGATGTCTTGTTTAAAGACGGCAATGATTATAAATCTGTATATAAGCATCCTTTGAGAGTAAACAGCTTATTTGGATTTGCAAGCCAGCAAGCTAGCGTATATCCAAGGCTCACAGTTGAGGAAAATCTCGATCATTTTGGCAGCTTGTATAATATTTCAAGAAAACAAAAACATGAGAGCATACAACAGCTTCTGAAATTAACTATGCTTGAAGACTCAAGGACAAGGCTTGCGGTAAATCTTTCTGGCGGAATGCAAAAACGATTAAGTATTGCATGCGCTTTAATTCATTCACCAAAAGTCCTAATCTTAGATGAGCCAACATCTGATTTAGATCCAATGTTAAGAAAGCAGACATGGGATTTAATTAAGAGAATAAATGAAAATGGCACTACAGTTATAATTGCATCTCATTTCTTAGAAGAGCTTGAACATACTTGCCATAACATGGCAATATTGCATAATGCGCAGATAGTAGCTACAGGCAATCCAGATGAACTAAAAGACAATTTTTCTAAAAATTATCAAATACATCTTGAAACAGAACATGCTGATTATAAACAGATAATTGCCAGTCTTAAAGCATATAAAAATATAATTACAAATTCAGAAGTTCAAGATAATAGGTTAATTTTACACACTCCAACACCAGATGCTGCATTACATTATGTGCTGCATACCTTACATATCACAAAACAAAAACTGGCTGACTTGTATGTGAGCAAGCCCAGCCTTAATGAAGTGTTTGCTTCACTAACACAAGAAAAATAATCCCTCAAAAAATAACAAATAAAAAGAAAACCACTACAAAGATAATTAGTAGAAAAATAATGAGAATAATAATAAAATGCTAAAAGTCGCAAGGATTATCAAAAAAGATATGAAGCTTTTGCTTAGGTCAAGAACCTCTTCGCTTATAGTCATATTTGGGCCGTTGCTTGTCATGCTTTTGGTAGGTGCAGCTTTCAACAATGCAAACAAATACAGCATAAGCGTAAGTGTATATTCAGACAAGTATTCTGAGCTGACAGAATCTTTCCTAAAGAAATTAGTGGATAATAAATATTCAGTCACAAAATCCTCTTCTAATGCAACCTGCATAGAAAGCGTTAAGCAAGGCACTTCACATCTCTGCATCTTATTTCCAGGAGATCTAAAAACCTCAGATAACAAGCAGAATGAAGTAACTTTTGTCGCTGATTATTCAAGGGTCAATCTTGTATATATGGCAGTCGATACTTTGTCCAGCAATCTTGGCGAGGAATCAAAGTCTATCAGCTTAGACCTTACCCAAACATTGCTTACAAAGATCGAAGATACAAAATCAACCTTATCAGCATCTCTTGCTACCGTCAAAGAAACTAAAGACAAGAATACTGAGCTTACTGCCAAGAATAAAGAGCTGGTTGATAATTCAGGGAAGGTCAGCAAGGCATTGGATGGATTGAGCGGAAATGCTGATACTGTAGGATCTGCAAACGATAAAGTAAGAGATACATTCACTCTCTTTAAGACAGATACTGGCACAAGAGTGGCTGAAATAAAATCAAAGCTTTCTGGCGTAAAGACAGCAATAGACCTTTTGCCAAATGTTACAGATGACACTAAAACTTCTCTCAAGAATAATGTTGATATCTCTATAGGAAATGCAGAGAGCATCGAATACAGGCTAAGCACTTCAGTCAACACGACAGATGCAAGCTGGAAGGAAGTCAATGACTTAGTCACTCAATTAAAGCAGAACATAGATAATTCAAGATCTTCGCTTGCAGCAGTAAATGCAAACTCAAAATCAATCGATGAAGCGTTAAAGACAAGCTCAGAAAAAACAGGAGCATTAGAAACATCCATAAATACTATCCTTGCAAACATCGGCACAATCCAGGTAACAAGCGCAGAAAAGATAGCATCGCCTATAATCACAAAGATCATGCCTCTGCTTGCAGAAAAAACGCATCTTAACTATATCTTCTCTGGATTGATCGCTTTAGTGATAATGTTCATTGCTCTCTTGCTCTCTACCACAATTGTGATGATGGAAAAAACTTCTCCAAGCTATTTCAGGAATTTTATCACACCTACAAGGGACATTGTATTTGTTGTTGCAACATACTTCAGCACCTTGATACTTGTCCTTGTGCAGATGATCGTGATACTTGCAGTTGCAGCATATTTCTTCAACACATTGCCAATAGACAATCTGCTTAACATCTATCTCGCAGTCGTGCTTATAACAACAGTATTTACTCTTATTGGCATGCTTATAGGCTATGTCTTTAACACACAGGAAACAGCTATACTTGCAAGCATCTCATTTGGAAGCGTTGCATTATTATTATCTAACTTGATCCTTCCGTTGGAAAGCATGCCTGAATATATCAGGAACATTGCACAGTATAATCCTTTTGTAGTAAGTGAAAGCATATTAAAAAATACGATCTTATTCCAGGCAGATCTTTTTGCTGTCAAGGATACAGTTATCTTATTAGGTGTATTCTCTGTTGTCTTGTTCTCAGCCATAATGTTTTTACAGGGCTTTACCAAAAAGCACCTCTTGCATAAATTACTCTACAGGACAAAGCATTCTTTGTCAAAAAATGACGGCAGCATAGAAAAACTGCTCTCTCGCGCAGAGCATGCATTGAATAGGAATTCAAGAGAGGAAGCATTCAACTATTACATGCAGGCAAAAGACCTGTATGAGAAATTAAGGGAAGAGAAGCATCCATCATCGCAGCAGATATATAATAAACTGAGAGTAATCACAGAGAAGCTTAAATTGGGGTATGTGTTTAAGTGATAGTTAAGTATTTTTATTCTCATTTTCAGAATTATCTTCAGACTTGACGGATTTTATCTTTATGTCTATATTTTCATATAATTCATTAGGTGTTATCTCATCTGCTATCTTTTCGTTATCTTCCTCTTCCTGAACTCTAATCTCTTCAGGTTTCTTAACATTAAATAATTTCCAAGATACTTTTCCTTCTTCGATTGCTTTTTTTAGTTTTCTTTCTTGACTACTTAAAGTACTATCACCACTTTTAACTTCCAGAAAAATAACTTCCTTAATATCATTTTCAGATGCACCATCAAAAATAATAAAATCTATCGGTGATCCTAAAAATTTCATATCTGATGGTCTAAATGGAAACTTAGGCAAATATGGACTAACGTGTTCCCATAGTTTACCTAAAAGAGTTCTTTTTGAACGTTTAATCGCGTCATGTCTCATATATTTTTCAGCACTTTGTACAAGATCCTTTATTTCTGCTAAGTCACTTGTGTACTTTAATTCCCAAGTATGTGCTAATTTCTTTATGGTTAATTCAGTATTTTTTTGAAGCTCAAGAATTTTATTTTTATATTGATTATCTACTGTCTCTAATTTTAATCTCCATTCGGCATCAATGGCTTTCTTCTTATCAGACCATTTTGCTTTGTCATAAATCCATCTACCAATTAAGAAACCTATAGTAATTCCAACTATTATCCAAATTAGTGTTGACATTTCCATATTATTAAAACATAACTTTCAAAAAATAGGAGGGTATATAATCATCGCTTGTTTTTCCTCAGCTCAAAGCTTATCTGCTTAGAAGCTTCAACAGCAGGCTGGTCAAATGGGTCAACGTCTCTCAATAGGGCAGAATATACAGCAACCAGCTGCCAGAACGCGATAAGCTCACCTAGATTCTTTTCATCTGCTGTATCGACAGAAACATCTATCACAGGGATATTCTTTCTGATTGCATTCTGGTAAACACCTGAAAACTCATATTCTAATGCTTTAGAGAGCTTTTCTCCCTGCAGGATCTTCAATGTTGCATCATTAAGCTGAACCTTCTGGAGCTTGTTGGAAATTTTCAATTTGACTTCATTCTCAGAATCTTTCGTACGCAAGAACATGCCAGCAACATTTCTCCTTCCTCCGAAAAACCTTTGGTTTGTGTGATGCTGGCTTTCTGGAGCAGAGCTGAAATAAATTGTCTGGCCTCTGCCAAGCTTGCACACACTTTCATGCAGCAATTGCACAATCAAATTGCCAAAGCCATCTAATTGTGCAGAATAGATTGGCATAAAAATTTCAGTAACTCCATTATATTCCAATGAAGATAAGGCAAGAGCAGTCTGAGCAGCAGTATTCCTGTTGTCAATATTATAGAACTTATTGTATAGTTTTTCAGAAGACTCAGCTATCTTCTTAATATCTATTCCGCATAAAGCAGCAGGCAGATAAGCAACTTCACTTGTGCCAGAAAACCTTCCTCCAATCTCAGGATGCTCTAATGCAAGATATTTATTTTTCTCAGCAATCTGCCATAAAGCTCCTTGTTTTGATGTTATTACAAGACATTTATATTCGTTGTTTTCCTGCAATGCAAGCAATGCCTCAATTACCGCCACAGTATTGCCTGACTTGCTTATCGCGATCAACAATGTATTTTTTGGTGGAAAATCCTCTTTTACAAAAGAAATCACTTCTGGCTGCATTGTGGTTACTACAAAAACCCTCTTCTTTAGCTTGTGGGAAAAAGCTTTATGAAATGCATGAAAGCTTGTTACAGAGCCGCCATTGCCAATTAATACAATATTTTCAAATTTGTCATACTTTTTTTTTAGTTCATTAATCAGCTTAAAATCTGTATTATGGCTGATAAATGAAGGCTGCAGTTCCTTGACTTTTGTCTTTAGCTTTTCGACTATATGCGGAATATCATATTTTACCTTTACGTTGGACAAATCTACGTTGACTGCCATATTGAGTGTAATCAAAATAAAGTATTTAAAGATATTGGATAATAACTCAAATAAAGTATGTGTATACTGGAGAATAGGAATATTTATATATTTCTTCTTATATATACTTATATAATATGTCGCAAACAACTCTTTTACATAGTCCGACATTAGAATCAGTGATAATGGTAGAGAAAACTATACAAAAATATAGCCAGGAGTGCGGAAAATACCAGCTTTGGAAAAAGCTGCCTAAAAAGATGATGTACCAGACTTTTCAGGTGATTTTAGACTATTTGGAGCATTCCGGAAAGATAATCATAGACAAAGATGGGTGCATTCTTTGGACATATGATCCAGAAGGGATAAAGAAAATACTTGCAAAAGGTGTTAAATTACGTTGAATACTAAAAAACCTATCCATGTAACATTTGGAGACAAAAAGTTAGAGAATGACTTTGAAATTCTAAAAGAAGGTAAATTCCAGGATAAGCAGCTCTATGCGTTTATTGAGAGAGCCACAAGAGAACTTAAAAAAAATCCTACTTGCGGCATTAAATTACCAAAAAGGCTATGGTCAAGCATTTATTTTCAAAAATATGATATTACTAATTTGTGGAAATATGATCTGCCAAATGGATGGAGGCTGATTTATACAATTAAGGAAAATGAATTGATGATAGTTAATGTTATCCTTGAATGGTTTGACCATAAAGATTATGAACGAAGATTTGGGTATTAATTGAGGATCTTATGTCAGTAATAATCGTTTCAGGAAGCGTTTGCACAGGCAAGACAACGCTAGCTAAAGCTCTTGCAGAAAAACTTAATTTTAGATATTTTGATGTCAACAAAATCATAACTAAATACAAGCTAGCTGAAGGATATGACAGAAAATACCATAGCAAAATAATTGATGAAAAAAAGCTTGCAAAGGTTCTTACGCATTTGATTGAATTAAACAAAAGCTGCTTCGGTATGGTAATTGACAGCCACCTATCTCATTATCTCCCTTGCAAATATGTTGATTTGTGCATTATTACAAAGTGCAATCTGAAAGTTCTAAATAAAAGGCTCAAGAAACGATATCTAAAGCTACCAGATAAAGTCAAGATAAACCTTGAGACGGAAATATTTGACACTTGCTTGGTTGAAGCGCAGGAAGCAGTGCATAATGTATTGGTTGTTGATACTACTAAAAAAATAAATATAACTAACATCATAAATAAAATAAAAAATAAAATCAATTTATAATTTACATCTGCAAACATTTAAATATCTTTGTCTCTTCCAAATTCTAAAATGCCTAAAATCCCAAGAACATTAAGCACACAACATCCTGATAATGTCAATAATGCGCCATTTGCTCAGCATTCTGTAATCGGCGGAGAAGCTGAAATAAAAGAAGCATACTATGCGTTTTCTACTTTAAACTGTGATGAGCAATTATGGGATTGTGAAGGCAAGGAAACAGATAATTATGTTGTTAAGAAATTATTGTCTGAGAATCCAGATTATTTCAAGAAAAATCGCCTTGGCCGCGACAATCAACTTTTGCTTCGCGTTCCAAATCCTACTATAGAGGGTAATGAAGCAAAATTATTGTTAGAAATTTTAGAAAGTATCCCTAGAAGCTTTGATGTTGCTCGTCAGGTATATAACGATAAAATTGCCCCAATATTTGAAGTTGCCATTCCGATGGTTACAAGTGAACGCTGTCCTATTAGGGTAGCTGAATATTACAAGCAGTTTGTTGTTGGCAAACAGGCAAAAAAATTATTTCCTAATGATATTCCGCTTTCAAAATGGATAGGGGAGTTTAAGCCGGATTCATTAAGAGTTATTCCATTGTTTGAGACAAAAGAAGCAATATTGGATTCTGCAAACATTATTGAGAAATTTATCAAGTTTGAGAAGATTAAAGATAATCAAAGAGTTTGGTTAGCAAGAAGTGATCCTGCATTGAATTATGGCAACATATCTGCAATATTACTGTGTAAGGTGGCATTGCAAAGGCTTCATGAAACTGAGAAAAAATTAGGTATTGATATATACCCAATGATTGGAGTTGGAACTGCGCCTTTCAGAGGCAATTTTAAGCCAACACAGCCAGAAAAACTGCTTAAAGGATATCCAAGTGTCCAGACATTTACTGCGCAAAGCGCGTTTAAATATGATTATCCTGAGAAAACTGTCAAAAAAGCAATTGAAACTATAAATAACACAAAACGAAAGAAGCCTGTATATGTTGATGAGGAAAAAGCGCTTAAGATTATTGACAAAATTCAGGAACAGTATGAAAAAGAGATAATTGTCCTTGCGCCATATGTTAATAGAATGTCACAATTCGTGCCAAGAAGAAGGCTTAGAAAATTGCATATTGGATTGTTTGGATATTCTAGAAAATCTGAACGCGGTTTAGTTCTTCCAAGAGCAATCACATTCTGCGCATCATTGTATAGCATAGGATTGCCGCCTGAGCTTCTTGGATTAACAGCATTAAATGATTATGACAGAGATGCTTTGCAAGAATGTTATACTAACTTTGAATATGATTTGAAAGAAGCTCTTGGTTATCTAAATAAAGCAAACTTAGAGTATTTACCGGATACGATAAAAGAGAATGTTCTAAAGATTGCAGATGACTTTGATTACAACGAGAATACTGCGCACAATAAGATAACTTCAGAGATAATGCATGACTTCAGGACAGAGAACTTTAAAGGCATTAGTGAAAATCTTACTAATGCCGGGAAGATAAGGAAGTTTTTGGGGTAGTTATTTGGATATTAAATCATTGCTATAATTATTTATTTTGTACATTTATCTGCTTTTGATAAGTTAAATATATATAATCTCTTTAATTATTCTTTATGTTATGAAAATCCAGCTATCATCTATAGAAATCCATTATTTAGTGCAGGAATTACAATCTTTAATAGATGCAAAAATAGATAGAATATATCAGCCAGAGGAAAAAGAACTCTTACTCCAATTACATCTTCCAAATCAAGGCAGGAAAATAATGAGAATATATGTACCTAGCTTTCTATATATGATAGAGAATAAGCCTGAAATGGACTCAGAGCCAACTGAATTTTGCTCGTTATTGAGAAGAAGAATAGAAAATGCTCGCGTTAGGGCGATTACCCAAAAGAATTATGAGCGAATTATTGAAATTCTGCTTGAGACAAAGGAACATAAATACAATCTAATTATTGAATTATTCGCTCGTGGAAATGTAATATTATGTGATGAAAAATACACTATTATCGCAGTTTTAGAGCAGCACATCATGAAAGACCGTTCTTTAAAGATAAAGGAGACATACAAGCTTCCCATCAGGGAATATAATTTATTTGAACTGACCAAAGAGCAATTATCTAAATTACTGCTGAATTCTCTCCAAAATGCAGCTGTAAAGTCATTAGCTATGGATCTTGGAACAGGAGGCATATTTGCAGAAGAGCTCTGTTTGCAGGCAAAGATAAACAAGTCAAAAAAGCCAATTGACTTTACAACAGATGATTTAGATGCTTTATTCTCTGCAATTAAGAAGCTTCGTGCAAAAAAGCTACGCCCATTATTGGTACTTAAAGACAATAAATTAGAAGAGGTTGTGCCTTTTGAGCTTGGTTATTATAAGGATCCAAGTCAAAATGATAATAGTTACACTTTTGAAAAAACTGACACATTAAATGCAGCATTAGAAAGATATTTCTCTGCAGGAATTAAAAAGAAATCCTCTGCTATAATAAAATTTGAGAAGGAAATGCAAAAGATACAGACAATCATCAATGAACAACAAACACTTGTTATAGAAATGGAAAAAAAGGAATATGAGACAAGGCAAAAAGCAGAAATAATTTACAATAACTACCGGCTAATTGATAATTTACTCAAGGAACTTAAAGAAATTACACAAAAGCATTCATGGGCAACAATAAAGGAAAAGCTTAAAGGACATAAGCTAATTAAATCAGTTGACGGCAAGGAGAAAGCTATTGTAATTGAGCTAAATGAGTGAACGAGTGAAAACATGAACTTCTTTTTAGAAAGATATAACAAATTAGGGCATGAGATTAATGTCATGAAAATATATTCTAAATTAGATTCTTTTCAGACAATCAGGATAAATACCCTAAAAATATCTGAAAAAAATCTGATTGCCAGATTAAAATCAAAAAATGTTGCTTTGGAAAAGATTGACTTTGCAGATTATGGCTATAAAGCAAAAGCATGTTTTTCATTAGGCTCAACACCAGAATATTTGCAAGGCTATTATTATCTACAGGAAGCTGCTTCACAAGTTCCTGTACAAATTTTAATGTCTGAAGAAGTATTAAAAATATCTAAAAAAGAGAATATCAATAAAAAATGTGAGTTAGTGTTAGACATGTGCGCTTCACCAGGAGGCAAAACTACTTATATTGCGCAGTTGATGAATAATACAGGAACTGTTGTCGCACTTGATATCAACAAAAATAAACTGATTTCATTGCGAAATAATATTGCAAGACTGGGAATTAAAAATACAATTGTATATAACATGGATGCTGCGAAAGTTGCTAGATTGGGCTTAAAATTTGACAAAATTCTATTGGACGCGCCTTGCTCTGGCAATTTTACATTAGAAAATAACTGGTTAGAAAAAAGAAAACAAAAAGATTTAGTTAAGGTTGCAGAAACGCAGAAAAAACTATTAAAAGCAGCATTTGCTGTGCTAAAGAAAGACGGCATAATTGTTTATTCAACTTGCAGCTTGGAGCCTGAAGAGGATGAAGAAGCAGTTAATTATGCAGTTGATAAGTTAGGGGCTAAGCTAATAGACATTGAAGAGACTAGGTATAAGATTGCTTTTAACAAAGATCTTCATGGGACATTAAAATTCTGGCCCGATGTTACTAATACGCAGGGATTTTTTGTTGCAAAATTAGCTAAAAAATAACAGGTAATAATTGGAAAATACTTACTAAAATAGCCGCTAAAACAACAATATTTATAAACAAGCCATTATTTTAATACCCTAGGACGGTCATAGGGGCCTGGTTCTACCCGTTCCCATCTTGAACACGGAAGTCAAGCAAGCCTCCGTTCTGGATTGTACTGCATTCACGTGCGGGAACTTTAGAAAGCTGTCCATCCTTTTTATTTCTGGTTTTTAATCAAAACTTAATAAGTAAATAATAAGCAAATATTTTAGGTTATATCTTCTTAAAAACGGCACTAGCGAAAAAGTAAGTGATTTTAGATTATGCAAAAGCAGTTGAAGTTACATTTGATCAAGATTTAGTAAATTATGAAGGGTCTCAAACGCATATTGATGGATTAGTACAAGAAAATGCGTTGAAATTAAAGAGATATTGCACTTTCTGCAATAAAAAAAGATGAAAAATTACCAAGATTATTTTTACAAGTTTTAATTTCTTTATTTTATCGTCTTAAATAGGAAAGATTTAAAAGCAAGCAGCGAAATAATTAAGATATGAATACAAAAGGAATAGTATTACAACCAGAATTTGAAAAGGCTGTCATGGACCTAGGATTCTCTGAATTTACTGAGATACAGGAAAAATGTATTCCATTAATACAGCAAGGCAAGGACGTAATTGGATTATCATATACTGGCTCCGGAAAGACAGCTGCATTTGGATTTCCTGCTCTTGAAAAGGTAATCCCGGGTAAAGGATTGCAGTTATTAGTTCTTGTTCCTACAAGAGAGCTTTGTAACCAAGTAGCAAAAGAGCTTAGAAAATTCACTAAATACAGAAAAACAAATATTGTTGAAGTATATGGCGGAGTGTCAATAAATCCTCAAATAGACCACCTAAGGCATGCAGATGCTGTTGTTGGAACTCCTGGAAGAATGCTTGACCATTTAGAGCGCAGAACAATAAATATCAGCAATATAAAGATCCTAGTTCTTGATGAAGCAGATAAGATGTTTGAGATGGGCTTTGTTGATGATATAAAGAAAATCATATCAAATACTCCAAGAAACTGCCAGAAGCTATTGTTCAGCGCAACAATGCCTGCAGAGATTATAACTATAGTAAATGATTATATGCATAACCCATTAAAAGTCAAGATGCAAACATATGTAGATAAAAGCAAGCTGATACAGCATTATTATGAGGTTAATAGATATGATAAGTTCTCATTGTTATTGAGTATAATCAAGAAAGAAGTAAATGGTCTTGCACTTATTTTTTGCAGCACAAGGCAGTTTGTTGATGTTGTAGGCAAGAATCTTTATAAGAATAACATAAGAGCCCAGGCATTGCACGGAGGCATTACACAACATAGAAGAAAACAGGTGATGGATGCGTTTCATGCAGGAAAGCTTGATGTTTTAGTAGCTAGTGATGTTGCTGCTCGTGGCTTAGATATAAAGAATGTAAATTTAGTCATCAATTATGACATACCTAAAACTTCTCTGGAGTATGTGCACAGGATAGGAAGGACTGCAAGAGCAGGCTGTGAAGGAAAAGTCATCTCATTATTATGCCCAGAAGATCATGATAATTTTAGAAGGGTCATGGAAGACAGGTCATTATTGATACATAAGATGAAAACTCCTGAATTTGAGCGCATCAAGTTTGTTCCTGCTGTGCAGCATAAAAGGCAAGGATTCCAGAGAGAGGCAGGAGGTTTTGGGAGAAGATTTTCACAAGGCGTACAGAGAGGGCATGGGAGAAACCAGCGCAGATTCTGAATAATTCTGTGCAACAAAAATTGTTGAGGAGATTAATTCTATTTTATTATAACATTTAAGATCGATTAAGAAATTATTTTTGTAGGTGTTAGAGATATTTAATGTCATACATACCCTTTATCATGAGCGTAATAGCTAATCACGACAGCAACTATTGCAAAGAATATAAGCAGTTTTCTGCTGACGTAGTAAGAGCCTAAAATATAACCTAAAAAGAAGCCAAAGATAATAAGGAAGTAAGCAAATGGCATTGCCCTTCTATTCTGAAATAATAATCTGCCGCCTAAGAAGCCTCCAATAAACAGCACAATATAATTTAATGTTGGAGCTTGTATTGATACTGCTAAAAAAAATCCAAGGATAGCTACTATTATAGTGTAAAATTCTGCCCAGCTGGTCAGGTAAAAGCTTGCCTTTTTTTTGATATCTTTCAGTTGCATTTTTGTTGTTATTATCGGGATATTATTAATTCTTTTTATTATTTTGATTATTCTCCATAACTGTCTGCTTCATAGCTAAAGAAAAATATAATCCATGCCAATATGCCAACTATTATAAATGATATCACTGCAATAAAAACGTTTGCATAAATTGTAAGCAAGCCGGCAGCAATCAATGCAGGATATAATGAAAAGTAAGTTATGCGAGAAGCATATAGCAGATTAATGCCGCCTAAGCCAGGCAAAGGAAGCAATGACATTATTGCATATATGACATTGACAAGGACAACCTTCTCTAATAACGGATTTCCCTGAAAATAAGGAATGTACATCAGAATCTTGAATATCATTGCAAGCAATAAATTAGCTAATGCCCCCATAAAAGCAATTATACCAACTATCCAATAATTAATTCCATACCTAAAATGACCTAGACGATGACGCTGCAGTATATCAACTATAAAGCCGCCAGGAAGCAAAAACCAGATTTTGCCGCGGCTGACAATTGTTAAGATAAGTCCGAACATGAGGCCATACCACCAAACACGATACTCTGCCCTATAGCCGCCAATTAATGCAATTACACGATGTGCGCTCTCATGCACTAAAACTGCCAATGCTACAATTAATATTGAGTTAAACATGTTTGTTATCCAATATGTGAAAGTACTATTAGGAGTGCCATCATTAAAGCCGACTATAAAGCCAAGAATAAGTATAGTTATGATGAGATTTCTAGCTTCTAAGCGAGTGAAATTATAATAACGCTTGATTTTGTCTAAGATATTGTATAATACAAAATTCATTTTAGCAAATATATGGTTAAAAAGTTTATAAATCTTACTAAGATTTTCTGGAGTTGTACAGTTTTTGGATTATTGAGCATTCATTGGCCGACATTAGTGGTAAATGAATATGACAATGATGAACCAGCAGCATCAGCCTTGTTAGAATGCAGCTTCTTAATAAGCTTTAGTAAATTATCCACAT
Source organism: Candidatus Woesearchaeota archaeon (assembly GCA_016180275.1). Taxonomy (GTDB): domain Archaea; phylum Nanobdellota; class Nanobdellia; order Woesearchaeales; family UBA10200; genus UBA10200. The sequence continues at coordinate 11,376 of JACPBN010000005.1, read as the reverse complement.
GTCCTGCGCCTACAACTGCAAGAATGTGCTTGTCTTGATTAGATTGCATGAGATGATACAAATTTCTAGACATTACGGTGTTGCGCTCTGTTATCAGCACTTTATACACAAAAGGATAGCGATCTTTCAATTTTTTTAGAAGCTTTTCAATGAGCTTTTTCTCAGGCACTTTTGTCAAGTCAAAATTCTCTATGCCTAATTTTTTTATCTCTGATTTTCTAAAGAATATTGCCATGAATAAATCCACTATAAAGTTCCATTTTTCGTGCCAAGTCAAAGCTTGAGAGAATCGCCTAAAAGTTATCTCAATGTCCTGATCAATGAATGAGATTTTAATTCCTCGATGGTGCGCAATATTAATAGCTGTTAGCATATCTGAGCCAGGCTCTAAGCCTGCATATTTGCCAAGTATCTTTTGCGCGTATTGCCCAAGCAATGCAAAGATGAATCCTTTGATGCCAATTCTTCTAATATCGCTTAGCCTGATTCTATGTTTGATTTTATTTGATAATGCATGATATCTTCTATGATCCAGCTCTAAAGCAATTATATCTGGCTTAAGCCCATAGATTGCATCAGTTATCTCAACTACACTCTGCTTTGCAATATGAGATGTGCCGATGAGGGTCAGGTTATTGTATTTCATATTAAGCAATGAATTTTTGTTACAATAAAAATGTTTGTTAAAAATTAGCAATAAGAGAAAACAGAAAAATATTTAAAGACTGCAGTATCTAATTAACTACTAAATTGGATAATTTATACCACTCCATAATAAAAAAGGTGATTGCATGTTAAGAATGAAAAGAATAACTGAAACTTATGACATGAAAGTGTTTACTGATTCTGGCGAATATTTTGGAGATGTTGAAGAGACAATACTTGCAGCTAACAAGGTTTTTGGATGGAAAGTCAAAAGCACTAGAAATTCCTTTTTAAGCAAAGTTCTTGGCAGCGCAAAAGGAGTTATTGTGCCGCACCAGCTAGTTAAGAGTGTAGGAGATATAATGATTATTTCTAAAGCAGCTGTGCCTAACCAAGGAAGTGAGGAAGGAGAGCAGAAACAGTAGATTATTTTTTTAAATAATGTTTTGTTATTGTTTCTTGAGGTTAGATTTTATTTTAATGGATAGACAATATTTGACATGCTCTCCGCCCTAAAGGGTTGAGATTTCCACCCATTTATTTAATTTTTTTATCTAATTCTTCTTCAGTTATAGCCCCTACTGCACCAAATAAGCTCTTTAATCCCGTTTCTAATGAGGATTTATCGCTCAGGCTGTGATGCGTTTGAGGGAATAAGCACCATTTATGATCTAGATTAGAGAAAGGATTTACAAATACAATCATAAACTGTATATCGAAATTTGCTAATTTTTGCCAGTCTGCAATGACTTTCTTTAAGTTGGAGCTTGTGTTGAATACGAACAAAGCTGTCTTGTTTTTCTGGTCTTTGAATGGCTTTAGTTTCTCAAGCAATATGTCTGTATTGAAACTATTATTATCTAAGATTGGAGCAATAATAACTGCCTGTTTTTTACTGTCATTAAAGGTTATAAGAATATCAACATTCTCTATGTTTTCTACTATATCAGCTATCTTTTTGGCAATAACATCCTTGCTTCTGATAAAATAGATTGCCCATTCTTGGAGATAGGTTTTGAGTTTGTCTGTAATTGGTATCACCAATTTTTTAATAGTTCAATAAATTTAAAGAAATAAATTTAACTATAATATAAATTTTGTTATAAATATAAAATAAGGATTAAGAACTGATTAGAAAGATAGAATGAATAAAAGATAAGAAAAAGCAGAATTAATTACCTACCTAATCATTCTCTACTCTAGGCGCAAGTATGAATGCAAGCATTACCTTATCAACTGACTTGTACTCAAGCTTTAATGGATAATCATCACTGAAATAGATGTGTACTTCATCTGCAAGCTTTGAGCCACCTATCATTTTCTTGAGGTATTCAACTGAATATTTAGACCTGACTTTTGCGCTTCCAGCGACATTTATGCTTACTTCATCACTAGCTTTTATTTCTATTTTTGCCTTGGATAAATCGCCTTCTGCCACAATGTTAAGCTTCTGTGACTCTGCCTCTAAAGTCAGGCTTTCTGCTACAATATCAACATCTTCAACTGCTTCATTTAACAAGCTAGCAGATGCTTTTATAACCGCGCTGAACTTTAAGTCTGGAATTTTCTGCTCTTTTTCATCAAGTTCTATGATTGGCAGAGAGAAGGTTCTTGTAGTCTTGCTTTTAAATTGCAGAACAAGCTTGTTTTCCTCTAGCTCTAAAGAAAGCATATCATCAGGCTTTGCTCGTCTGAGAATCTGTTTTAGATTATTTAGGTTAATTGCCAGTTCTATGTTGTCTTTGACATCATATTCTGTAAAGCAACTGCTTAGCAGCTTGAACATAACCATAGCAACATTTGCCGGATCCATTGCCACAAGCTCAATTGCATTTGGCGTTATCTTGAAAGTTGCTTCGTTGACTAGCTCAGAAATAATGCTTACTGAATCTTTTAAGTATTTTGGCTCTGCTAATGTTAATCTCATAGTTTACCCCTCAAGCATGAAATTGTCTTACTTATATTTAAAGTTTTTCTTAAATTTATAAAGGTTATGCATGATAGCTACTACTTGGAAGTTTTGATAAAGATTATAGCAATTAAAGTGCATAAATTAATATAGGTGTTAGTAGATATAATTATTAGATATATTGTATTTGTTTAGCATGTGTAATAAAAGATTATTTAGAAAAAGAGTGTGAATATGGGAACCAATGATATTATAATCGGCAGAAATGCCCCTGACAAAGAGAAGTTTGGGATGCAGGGAACTATTCTTATTGCAAAGCATTATGTTAAGATGGGGCAGGTTACTTCTCTGAGCAATAATGTATATTTGGACATAGTAAAGAGCCACGTCATATTTATCTGCGGAAAAAGAGGCGGCGGAAAATCTTACACTATGGGAGTTATTGCTGAAGGCATGATTGATCTGCCGGCAGAAATCAAGAATAATTTAAGCATTATAATGCTGGATACCATGGGCGTTTACTGGACAATGAAGTTTCCTAACCATAAGGAAGAGGAACTTCTTGCGCAATGGGGATTTAAAGGCAAAGGCTTGGATATTAAAATCTATACGCCATTTGGAGCATTTAAAGAATATAAAGAAGCAGGTTTTCCAACTGATTTTCCTTTTGCTTTAAGACCGAGCGATTTAAACGCAACTGACTGGGCAATGACATTTGGGTTTACAACAAATGACCCAATAGGAGTTCTTGTAGAAAGAATTTTGCATGATCTATCAGATAAATTAAAAGTGTTTGGATTAGATGAAATAATTGCTGCAATTAAAACAGATGACAGAGCCAGCCAAGTTGTTAAAGATGCTGCAGAAAATCATTTTATTAATGCGCAGAGATGGGGATTATTTGACAAAAATGGAACAACAATAGCTGAGCTTGCTCGTCCGGGAGAAGTTACAATATTAGATGTAAGCTGTTATGCAACTGTTCCAAATGGCTGGGATATAAAAGCGCTGGTAATTAGTCTTGTAAGCCAGAAATTATTTGTAGAAAGAATGATTGCGAGAAAAAAGGAAGAATTTAAGCAAGTGGAAGGTGTGCAGCATTATTTTTCTGGTAGAGATACATCGCAGGAAAAGCAAGAAATGCCGCTTGTCTGGCTGGTTATTGATGAGGCACATGAGTTTTTGCCTGTGCAAGGAAAGACAACAGCAACTGATGCATTAATCACAATAATGAGAGAAGGTAGGCAGCCCGGCATAAGCTTGATATTAGCAACACAACAGCCGGGAAAGATACATACAGATGTTATGACGCAAAGTGATATTGTGATAAGCCATAGAATTACTGCAAAATTAGATACTGATGCTTTAGGGATGTTAATGCAGAGTTATATGAGAGAGGGATTAGATAAAGAACTTAACGATCTCCCAAGAGTAAATGGCGCAGCATTAATTTTAGATGACAGCAATGAAAGGATGTATCCAGTAAGAATGAGGCCAAGATTTACATGGCACGGCGGCGAAAGCCCGATTGCAATACAAAAGGCAAAAAAAGTGTTTGATTTTTGATAATTATGTTTTAGATATCTGCTTATCAGATTGATTACATGATTAAATTAAATACTCTGGTTAAGATTAGCAAAAGATATATATAGTATAATGATGTAAAGAAATATTAGGGTATAAATTAATTAGAGTATATTTGTGATTATTAATATAATATTTAGTATCAAAAAAAGAAGGTGAGAAGATGGGATTTAAGTATGAACCTTTGCCAGCTAGCTTTATGATTGTTGGAATGTTAGGCTTTATTGGATCATTGATATTCTGGAATTCCGGGAGACTTAGCCCGCCTTGGGGATTTACACTAGCATTGTTAAGCACTATATTTTTCATAGCAAGCATAGTAACTCTAAGAGAGAGTATTGTGATAGATAAAGAGCAGCTTTATAAGAAAAGACGAAAGAAGAAGAAATAGGTTTATTCTCGACAAATATTCACAAAATTTATAAAGCAATAGCCATTACTTTTTGATATGCACATAGAGAGCAAGTGAAAACTTGAAGTATATGCGTAGATTAAATTAGGTAGTATAAGGTGAAATAAATATGTACAGACAAGAAAGCGGATTTCAGAGAAGAAGTTTCGCGCCAGTTAAAGTTGGCGACGAATTAGATGTAAAAATAGAAGCTGTCGGCGAAAAAGGCGACGGCATAGCTAAGAAGGACGGTTTTGTTTTATTTGTCCCAGGCGTAAAAGCAGGAGACAATGTTAGAATACGAGTAACACGTGTTCTGCGCAAAGTTGGCTTTGCTGAGGTTGTAGGCGGTGGAGGCGAAAGTGCCCCAGTTGCTGATGCACCACAGGAACAAGCTGCTGCACCAGAAGAAGAGCAATATGATTCTTCACAGGATAGCGAAGATTTTAGCGAAGAAGAACCAAGCAATTAAATTGCATCTTTCTTTGATTTTTTTCTTATTTTATTTTTTATAACAAAATTTTAATATAGCTAAATTATTTTTCTAAGTATGAGATTGTTTATTGCCCTGGAATTCAATGAGCTGAAAGAGTATTTTTATTCTCTGCAGGATAAAATTAGGTTTAATACAGGAAGATTTACTTTTCCAAAAACATTTCACATGACCCTGAAGTTTATCGGAGAATTTGATGAAAATAAAGTGGAGATTGTGAAGAAAATACTTGAAAAAATCAAAGTTGAGCAGATTAATGTTAAGATTTCCAAAGCAGGTTTTTTTCCAACTGAGAAATATATAAGGGTTGTATGGATTGGTGTAAAGCCAGAAGAAGAGATTATAAAATTGCAGAATAGGATTGAGAAGGAATTAGAGGAGCTGAATTTCAAGCCTGAGAAGAACTTTAAGCCGCATATAACACTAGCTAGGGTGAAGGTTTTGCAGGAAAAACAGGAATTTGTTGAGAAAGTTAAGAGCTTGGTTATTGAGGAGAAAGAGATTACATTAAAAAATTTTAAGCTGGTTAAGAGTGAGCTAACTCCAGAAGGGCCTGTGTATGAAGATGTTGCTGTGTTTTCTTGAGAATAAAGCTATTAAGTAAAACTTTAAGATTGATATGACAAAAACATCATATTTATAAATCAAAGCCAATTTTATGAGACTATAGCCGAAGCTAATGCACAAGTTGTATTGGCGAGCTGCACAGGCAATAGAAGTGCGGAGCAAATAGATTGTTCTGCAGGTTTTGTTAATTGTGGATAAATATATCATAAGAATACAGCAGATAAGGAAAAAATTACAAAGGTGAAGAAAATGGCAGATGAATTTTTAGTTGCGCAGGATGCATATTTAAAATCAGGCATTCATATTGGAACGAAGTTTAGGACAAGGCATATGGCTAATTTTATTTACAAGACAAGGCCAGATGGTTTGAGTGTTTTAAACCTGCAGAAGATAAATGAAAGATTAGGCATAGCTGCAAATTTCATGTCACAGTATAAGCCAGAGGACATACTTGTTGTCTGCAGAAGAGAGACTGGCTGGAAGCCTGTAAAATTGTTAAATAAATTAACAGGCATAAAGATATTTGCTGGCAGATACCCCCCAGGGATATTAACAAACAAAGCTCTTGACACATACATGGAAACAAAACTGATTTTGGTAGTTGATTCATGGCCAGACAGAAATGCAGTGTTAGATGCGATAAGCATGGGTATACCTGTAATTGCTCTTTGCGATACAAACAACCAGTCAAATGAGATTGATTTAGTTGTGCCATGCAATAATAAAGGAAAGAAATCGCTTGGATTAATATTTTACATATTAACAAAAGAGTATCTAAAGAAACGAGGAGTAATTACCAAGGACGAAGATCTTAAAGAGACAGTTGACAACTTTGCTGAGGAATAAGCATTAATTTTTGTTTTTTTAATTTATATTTTAGAATTGTTTATTTTTATTATGTTTCTATTTTTTATTTAATTGTTTATTGATTAATTTCATTTCACATATGTCAGCCATTCTTTATACTTTTCATCTAATCCATGCACAATGTCATAGAATTTTTCCTGTAATTGAAGAGTTATGCCTCCGACTTTTCCATTGTTAATTATTATGTTATCTATTTTTGCAATTGGAGTTATTTCTGCTGCTGTGCCTGAGAAGAATGCTTCATCAGCTATGTTAATGTCATGCTCTGTAAGCTCAAGCTCATCTGTTTCATAGCCAAGATCAACAGCAACTTTAATCAAAGATTGTCTAGTTATACCAGGCAAGATATCTTCCAAGCTTGCTGTCTTGATTACATTGTTTTTAACTAAAAAGAAGTTTTCTCCAGAACCTTCTGCTATATTGCCTTTAAAGTCAAACATCAGCGCTTCATCATAACCTGCTTTCTTTGCTTCCAAGCTTGCAAGAATTGAATTCACATAATGCCCTGAGATTTTTGCAGAAGCAATTGTGCTGTGCGGATGCAATCTAATAAAGCTGGAAGTTTTTACATTGATTGTAGTTTTGGCAAATAATTTAGGAAAAGGTATTGCTATGATAGTTACTTGCACTGGCAAGTTTTTAGGGTACAGGCCAAGCGATTTTGCGCCATAGAAAACTAATGGACGAATGTAGCCTTCTTTTAGGTTGTTCGATTTTACAGTGTTGATTATTGCTTTTTTTATTTGCGCTTTTGTATAAGGAATTTTCATATCCAATACAGATGCTGAGTAGAACAATCTTTTTATGTGATCATCTAAACGGAAAATTGCAGGGCCTTTGTCTGTGTTATAAAATCTAATGCCTTCAAATACTGCGCTGCCATAATGCAATGCATGAGTTAAGACATGAACATTAGCTTTCTGCCAGAAGAGCAATTTTCCGTCTAACCAGATTTTTTTTGCAAGAGATTTCATTTTTAAAAGGTCGCTAACCTAAGCGGATGCTTTGATACACTCACTGTCAACAGATCTCCATTACTGAACCCATATTCCTTACCGACAGAGTCTGCCACAACAACGCCTCGCTTCATTTTTGAGATCAGGGTAATAACCTCATTCGGCTTTAATATTTTCTTAAGCATTTTATATTTCAGGAATTTCCCTGGAAAAGGCTCTCTTACTATAAATTGAAATTTTTTGGAGTTAAGTGGCAAAATTTTGCCATTGCAAGCTTTAATCCATGCATTACTGCCGGCTGCTGTGCCTATTAACACACCAGAGCTTTTTTGATATTCAGATTTATTTCCGACTTTGATTGTGTATTTTGATAACAGATAGGCTTTTCTTTTACCTGCATAAATTTCATTAAGTGAATGTTCAACTGGATGATTATTTATTTTTGCACATAATCTTTGCAAGCTAAGAATCTTGTATTTTCTTGCAAGGATTTTTTTTAGTTTAGCTTCAAAGTTATACCTATTTGCCCTCGCAAAAAATCCTTCATGTTTTAGCTCATCCGGCGAGACAGCTAAAACAGGAGTGTCTTTGATGTAATGCGCTGCGCCCAAGAATGTGCCGTCTCCGCCAACTGTGATTATGAGATCCTTGTTTCTGAAAACATTGGAACTCTTATGTGTTTTAGGGATAGCAGAATACTCAATTCGAAATTTGTCCAATGCATTAAAGATTACCTTTAGGGTTTTTTTAGTGTTGTCCATATAAACTACCAGAACTCTGTTTAGGGTTGATTTAGACTGCTTGATATTTTTATTATCTGCTTTGTTGATTAAGCCTTCCATATAGAGGTTAATTACTAATAAATATTTAAATATGTATGCAATAATCCGGTAGTTATGGCAAACAACCAAAAAGAAACTGATTATAATCATGCTAGATTAAGAAAGTCCTATATGAATTCAAATGTATTATCTTCTGGAAGTAAGGTTTTTGACACACTTTTAGCTGGGGGATATGAGAGAGATACTGTCACGACAATCTATGGGCCTGCAGGGTCCGGAAAAACCTGTTTATGCATATTGGCAACTGTTAAAGCAGCTGAAACAGGAAAGAAAGTTATTTATGTTGATACTGAAGGCGGATTTTCTGTTGAGAGATTAAAGCAGATAACACCTAGATTTATGGATGTCTTAAAGCAGATAGTTTTCTATAAGCCAACTTCATTCAATGAGCAGGTAGATGTATTCCAGACGTTAAAAGAGATATTAAGGGAGAATGTTGGACTAATAGTGATTGACAGCATTGCAATGCTTTATAGATTGGAGCTTGGGCAGACAACTGATATTTACGAGCTGAATAAAGAGCTTGCCACGCAAATAGCTTACTTAACTGAAATTGCAAGAAAAAAGAATATACCGATTTTAATAACAAATCAGGTATATGCAAACTTTGAAGAGAGAGAAAAGCAAAAGTTCAATATGGTAGGAGGAGATATCCTGAAGTACGGCAGCAAATGCCTGATAGAAATGAATCTAATAGAGACGCTAAACAATAGTTTTATCAGGCGAGCAACCATCAAAAAACATCGCTCAATTTCTGAGGAGCTTTTCGTTCAGTACAAAATTACAAATGAAGGGATTGTTGAACTAAAGGAATAATAAATAATATTAATATTGAATCTAATTCTGAAGCTGTGACTTGTGTACTATTTGACTATCCTGCTTGATTTGTGCTTAAGCCAAAATAGGAGTCAAACAAGTCATCATCTTGCTCTTCGTCCAAATCTTCAAATAAGCTGCCGTATTTTCGCAATTCAGTTAATGCCTCGTAAGTTTTCATCATTGTTTGTAAATTTGTCATTTATACCACCTTTTGTCTGTTTTTTTATTTTGTTTTAGTTTTTATGCAGTTTTATACCAATTGAAAAAGAAAAAATGTTTTCAAAATCACTGGAAATTTTAGAAATCCAGCAATTTTGAAAATTGGCAGAATAACAATGAAATTAAATAATGGCAATAATAACTATAGTAGAAGACATACAGACTTCCAGTTTAAATAAAAAATTATTTGCCATATCTACATGGCAGAACAAAGTCGTTTATATACCATGTGACACATTTGTGTAAAGAACAGTTGTGATAATGAAGTTTTAGAAGATGAAATTAGAAAGATTATTCTGATATTTTGAAAAATAAAGTGGAAGGCATGCCCAAAAATGGAAACAATTGCTAAGATAAGGTTTACCTTAGCTTCTCCTCAAAGCTGCACCCTATAAGCACCAGAATCCATGGTTATTGCTGCTCGGTTCCCCGCCTGACAAAGTTCCCACATAAACTGATCCAATAGGACAGCTTCTCAACGTTAAAGCTAAGACCCTAAGATAACAAATAGCTTCGCTTCCTGAGCTTCGATCCTGCCGTATAGTCCGGTTGCAGTTACAGGCAGGGACTAACTGCCCAATCTAGCCTTCCACGTCTATAAAATAGAGAATTGTTTTAAAATGTTTCTAAGAAAACTTTATAAAGTGCGTGCTTCTCTTTCTCACATATATGCGCCTGTAGCGTAGCCTGGATAGCGCGACTAAAAAATAGTTAAGCCTATTTTTTCGTGAGAGCCTTCTAAGCTGTAGATCGAGGGTTCAAATCCCTCCAGGCGCGTACTTACTCTTTGTTAGAAAACTACTACCAGTTGGCTCCTTCTTTTCAAAATATCTTGTTCGGAATAGGTTAAATTTTTATATACCTAAGATGAATCTTAAGGAAAGAATTGATTTATTACGGCGGAGCAAATAGTCAGGTTAAGTCCTCTTCAATGCGAAGAGATTTTGCCTAGCTTTGCGGGGGTATTTCGTCAGAAACCCTAGAGCCAAGCGGCAAAGGCGGTCGATTTTAGATGAGGAATTATCTAGAAACCGAAGCTGCAACCCGACTAATCATGGGTTCGAGTCCCATCCTCCGCTTTTTTTTATTTGAGAAGAGATTTAGGATTATTGTAATAAATTCTATGTAAAAATGCAGTTAAAGAAAAATTAATTAATTGATAAGTTTACCCCTGCAGCTTCATTATCGCAGCAGCAATATCCCCTTTTGTTTCCTTGAGGACTTTCTTTGCAGTTTCTGCATCGGTATTTGTTTGCGAGATAACAGTATTAATGTCATCCTGATTGATTTCGATTTCTGTAATTCTTGCTCGTTCAACTGCCTTACCGACTATTTGGTAAGTGTCTTGGCCCATCATGTTGACTTTAGCAACTTGAGGCTGGACAAAGATATAATCTTTTTCTTTTGTGCGTATTAGAACTTCAGTTGCAGGAATATTGACCTGAGAAATGCCCATCTTCCTCATTGCTTGTTCCATTGCTCTTGGGTTCATTCCTGGAAACATGGTATCACCTTACGCAGCTGGAACGCCAAACAATGCATATCCTTGAGTATGTAAAAATAATACTAATAACACAACAACGCCAATAAAAATAAGCACATGCACAGGGCTTAAGCTGATCTTACTTTTGTATTCATCAAAATACCTCGTTAATCCTCCTTGCGAAGAAGGCATTGAAATTTTGTCTTGTGCCATATACCATCAAAAATTAATGATTCTATAAAAAGGTTTGGTTGCAAAATCTTTAAATTCTAAAGATTTATATATTTGATAAACTAATATGCTTTTACCATGCAAAACACTAATGATTTCAGAAGAATTAAGAGCAAGATAGTCAAGGTGCTAAGAAAGCATAAGATTAGAAAAGCCGGTATATTTGGAAGTTATGCTACAGGAACCTATAAAAAACGAAGTGATATAGATATCCTGATACAGCCTCCAAAGGGCATAGGATTTGGATTTGTCGGGATACAATATGAACTAGAGGATGCGCTTGGAAAAAAAGTAGATTTAGTAACATATAACAGCCTCAACCCCTACCTTAAAAAAGGAATATTAAGAGAAGAGGTCAGAATATTATGAA
>JACPBN010000093.1 GCA_016180275.1 Candidatus Woesearchaeota archaeon | reverse complement strand
TATCGGTATTAGCTGATGCAGATAAAATAATTCCAAACCCATTGCTTCTGCCATAAACAGTAATGTTATTATTCGAGAGATTATTAAAACTTGCTTTTGAGTCCAAAAAAATACCGCTTGCACTTGCGCCTGATAAATTTGCGCCAATGATTGTATTGTTATATACTGCTGAGGTATTTGTATTGACCATATAGACTCCGTAAGTGAAGTTATCTATTCCTGCAAAGTTTTTGATTGTTGCATTGGTATAACCTGTGCTTGTTATTCCATAGCCAGATGTATTGCCTGTTATTGTATATCCGCCGCCGTCTAAAATAATATGATTTGCGCCGATAGTGAAACACGTACCTGTTGCAGTTATGCTTGAGTTTAGCGTATATGTACCAGCAGATGATAATGTTCCGCATGAGCCGACATCAGGGTCTAGTTTTAATTGGAATGTACTGCCTTGGTATTTTACATCAAGAGAAATGTTAAACTGCTCTGTTTCATACTTTGGCATATCAAATACCGCTTTAATGGAGAAATCTGTATTGACATTTTCTATTGGCTTTATTTTATTGAAGTTAGCCCACTTCTTTCTGGTGATGTTGACTTTATTGCTTTTGCTGGAATTATCAAATACATCTATGTCATTGATTTTGAACTCATCTTTATAGTTTGAGTATTTTGTTGAGAGGGTATAGTTAGTAATCCTATTTTGATTTAAGAATGTAAGTATCGAACTTGTAAGATTCAGTGATTTAACTGGGTTTTTATTTATGACTTCGATTATCACTTCACAGGTTTTTAAGTCTTTTTTAGGGTGGTTGTCTGGATACCATGAACAGCTATTTTGTTGTATGCTGGAGATGATAAGGTTGCTTGTATTAGAGTATTTATAACCATAAAATAATGCTTCTTTGCCTTCTGCAACACTGACATCATCAGATGATATTTGCCCATATTGCGATAAATTAATCTCATCAATACTGCTGATATGATAACAAGTCTTATTACTGCTGCTCAGATAATTACATGCTCTGTATATATCCTTGCTTTCACAATATTTAATATTTTCTTGGTCTGTCATCTGCCAACCTTCACTACATAACGTACTACTTGTGCTTAGTAAAAGGGTACTTATCACAATCACAAAAACTCCTAATGTTCCGCCGATTATTGTTTTTTGTTGCACCATCCACCTTAACCCTCGTATATGATACGTAACTTATAATTGCCGTTGGTAGATGCTTCAACTATTGCCACATCAAGTCTGCCATTAGCGTAAATATCTGGTGCATCTAAGTATGGATACGTAGCTCTAGTTAAACGCCTACGCCACATGATACCTGTCTCATGCTCACGAACTTCAACTGAAAAGCTAGTAGTAGCTTCTGCATCAACACTAATCGTTATGCTATCTCCATTACTATACCCCTTTGTTAGATTAGCTAAATCATAACTATAATTGCCGTTTGAATCTGTATAAACTGAATCACTATCCTCTGTCGTATTATTCGCTATCGCAACCTTACGACTAGCTAACTTAGTGCTGCCATTCGTTATCTGGCCAGTTATAATATATGGTGCGCTTGGCATGGTTAAGCAATATTAATGTTAATCGTCGCAGAGCCTATTGCAGTGTTTACTGTATGATCAGAAGATTTGTCTGGTGGCACAATACTAAAGTTAAGCACTCTGCCAATTATCTTATTCGTTGTATGAATACCTGTACCATTTGAAACAGAAATAGTCGCAACTGTACTGTCGCTTGGATATGTAAGTATCTTAGGTTTGTTAGCTATCACTGTAGTCACCTTATGTCGGTGTTATTACTATTCTTGCCTTATCACTAAGTTTACTCTGTTGTCAAAGTTAGGCAATCCAGGTAATTCGTATGTGTTTACGAAATGCTGCAGCTTATACGCAGCTAAATCCTGTATTGAGGAAACATCAATAATCGTATAATAAATCACATAACCAACAGGCCTGAATAAATATAATTTATCAATCGTCTCAAAATAAAGTTTTGGCGAGACTAAATTATCCTCAGCAAACTTTTTATCAAATATCGGCTCAAAATCTCCCTGCTTGAGTTTTATATAAGTCATTTTTACTTATATTTCCCCTCAGCATCATTAACAGCTGCTGTATTTGCACTCTTTACTGCTGTATTAACATATTTCTTTGCTGTAGCATAGTCTTTTTTATTAAGAGCTTCTTTTGCTAATCCTAAGTTATAATTAATCAAGCCTGCAAAGCCTTTTCCCCATTTATACTTAGCAAAGATATATGTGCTGATTATACCCAACAATAATATTGCTACTTCTATGGCCCATCTGATATAATTTTCAACATCTGAGTTTATAGGGCATATCTTATCCTCTACTGTAGGACATACTGTTGCAGTATTGCTTGGGCAAGTAACTGCACCGCATGTCACACTAGAACATGTTATAGCACCACAATCTTTAGTAACTGGTTCTGAAATAATAACAGGAACAGGCTCTAACTTAGGAACTTCACTTACAGGGATTGCGCCAACTGAAATTAGATCACTGCCCTTAACATCAAATATGATATTCTTAGGTGCATCAGTTACTGTATATGTCTGCTTGCATCCTGCATTTATTGATACAGGACAAGAAATAACTTCAATCACGTCGCCTATCTCACCTTGCCTGCCTAATTCATTCTTGAAATTATTAAGTTCAGTTAAATAGACTCCGTTCTCATTTGTCTTAAGTGTTTGGCTAACGCCTATGGTAACATCTGTCACCTTCACTTCCTGAAAAGCGAACGGCTCACTGTTAATTACAACTTTGCCGAACAATACTAATGGCGTCAAGCCTGCTTGCACTAAGCCAAGACTAAACAATAAAATCAATATGGTCAATAATAGTTTCTTCATAGTTTCCACCTTATATCAAGTCAAAATCAACTTTTACTGGCGAGGCTGTCGCAGTTGCAATATGTGCCCAGACAACTTCGCCATATCCTATCACTGTCGCATTACTGCTGCCAATAGTTAAGTTTGCAACATGTGATTGACCCTTTCTCGTAGCAGAGTTATTATAATATGAAAAATAAGTCACATTACTCTGATCATCAACACTAAATGTCGAATTAGCTCTATTAAATACGAAATCATAAGCCTGCATAGTAACCGTCTTTGTCTCATTTAAATTTGATACTAAGTTCCAGTCGCTTGCTGTCTGATTAGTTACATTTACTATAAATAGGTACATAGATTAAATATGGACCTCCACCTTTTACAGTTACTGTACCGCCTGAGCCTCCGCTTACATACGTCTGGAATTGATGAGTTGAGTTCCATACAGCCACTGTAGTTGCGCTTGTATTGCCAAGCAAATCCTGCAGAGTGAAATCATTGCCTAGATTAGTACAGAAATACCATTGGCTTGCACTTAAGTTTGCACATAAGCTCTTAGTAATGACAGTCTGGACTGCGCTAGTGTTACTATTTCCTGCTTCATCATATGCAATAACTCTTAAGTACCTAGTTACATCAAACCCTATGCTTGACACAGTAGTTGTGTTTGTAAGCCTGACAGTATTACTAGATCGTGCAACAATAGTTGAAAATGCGCTATCACTTGCTATCTCTACAGTATAATTAGCAAAATTTGTATCAACTGTTGTTGTATAATAAACAGTTGGTGTAGAGTCTGTTGTTGTGATGTTTTTTGTAGATGGATAAAATAAAGTTGGCAAAGTAGGCTGAATCAGATCAACTCTTAATCTAAAGAAAGCTCCAGTTGTATTTGCATACCCAATATTGCCTGCTGTATCATTGCATCTCAATACCAAATCATACAACACACTATCTGTCACACTATTTGCAAGTGTAAATGTAGTTGCATTAGTATAAGAAGTTGCATTAGTCGCTGCGCCACTCGTATTGATAAACCCTGTGGAATTAGATAACCAGAACTGGCATGTAGCAGCGTTCTCATCAGTAACAGTATATGCGAAATTTGCCTGGTTTCTAGTCAGCCATGTCCCATTCGTATAATTAACAACCGTAATAGATGGCCTAGTGGTATCTACATTAAGGAATCGTGTTGCAGATACGCCAAACACTGCTGTATTAATTGCATTAGTGCAGTTCCAGAATGACTGAAGATTTTTAACATCTGAATAGGTTATAGGAATATTTGTTTGTGTATTATTTACAATAGCACTCTGTGAAGCTCTTTCCGATGTAGTTCCATCTCTATTGTCCCATAAATGACAAACATATGCAGATTCTGCTCCTGAAACCGTAATGTTATAAGTTATTATAGCTGAACTGCTCGAAGTAGCATTTGCAGGTGTCCCAAAAGTAACTGTAGGATATACATAATTTACATCCAATACAAAAATGTCTGTCGCTGTAAAAGTGCTTCTGTCATTTGTCGTGCAGTTTTCATACCATGAATATGTGCCATTTGCTTTATTGATAGTAAACTGCTTAACAGTATTATTAGATATATCATCATCTGTCCTTATGACACTCCATGCATTTGGAGTTGCTGTATAATTACGTGCCCTGCCAGTTGTTTCATATAAACTACAGTCATTATACGTGTCATTGCTAGTTACCAACATACTATAATTAGTGCTATATACACCTGTTTCTGTAAGATTACTTGGTGCATGTATTGTTATAGTTGGCGCAGCCGAAACAGACTGCACTAATGAAAATGTAAATAGGATTGTTATGAAAAATAAGATTGATTTTAATATTGCTTTCATCATTGCCACCTCTAAAACCCTCTTCGTGCGCCTACTGCGCCTGCTGTTGTTGTTATAGTGCTAGATTGAGCAGCTTCGCCTGATAATGTGATAGTAGTTGCTGCACTTCTTTCTCCAGATAATACAATATCAATAACATCGCCATCTGTATATCCGCTAGTGAAACTATTGCAGTCAAACAATAATTTACCGCTTGCATTTAATGTATCAAATACTATCTCATCTGTAGTTCTATTGACTAACTTGACTATCTGGCCTTGTGTGCCAGAAGTAAATGTAAGATTCAATATCTTTGGCAATCCTGGATTTGCTGGCATTTAGTTACCTCTTAACTCCGACTTTGATATTAGCAGCTGTTCCTGTCACTACAACAAAAGTTGTAAATTCCCCTCTATCCTCAATCCAACCATTTGTGCCGATTGTCATTGGAACTTTAAGTTGCTTATTGTTAATATGAGTAACTTGAATGATCTGTGTAGGGATAACTGATATACCTATGCTCGGCGCACCCAAATTTAAGTATCTTGCATTAGTGCTGTCTGTGCCAGATGCGACTATGTAATATGTAACTGTAGTTGCTGCAGCGACATCATATTCATCATTCTCAAATTTGGTAGGAAATAATCTATCCTGTTCTTTTGCGCTTGACAACTTATCTCACCTTTTTCTTTGATAGTTTTACTGCTGGTGCAGGATTGATAATAGGCAATGGCGTAATTACATTTACTGCAGGCTTAGGCACATCTTCAATCTTAGCAGATTTCTTTACTTTGCCATACTTCTTTTCATGCTGTTCGCTAGCAAAAGGATGTCCTTCATTATCCAACACAATATCTGCATTTTCAGTTATCTGGTTATCAGTAAGCTCAACATACTGTCCGCCATAATACCCTTTACCATCTATGCTATATTGTGTATTAGCTCTGCCTGCTAGCAATACTTTTGCCATGATTATCCCTCTCTATCTTCCGATAATTGTAAATTCGCCGTCATCAAGATTAGTTTCTGCAGTCACATAGCAAAAACCTTCTTTTGCTCCGCTTGCATTCTGATTGATTAAAACCTTAAAATCGCCTGCAGCTGCTCTTGCACTATTTGATGGATGACAACTATATACATGCTGAAATCCTGTGTTAAATGCACTGCCAGATGAACTTACATCTGTCAATAGGATAACTTTACCTTTAGCATTGCCTGGGGAAAATCGTTTTTTGATTGTTATACTAAATGCCATGATTGTCAACCTCCGTTGATGTCATAAAAAATAATAAATTAAAAAAAATTTAATGTAATTATGGTACAGCAGGTGCTGTCAAGTTAGCAATGTGTACATGTGTCCTGAATTTCTTTACAACAAATACACCATATGTCTTGAACCATCCGCCTTCAACATCTGATCTTGTTGCTGTGCTTAATCCTATTACTGGGATATGCACTGCATCAACACCACCAACTACCCTGAACTCAAGCTCATCTAGATCAAGCAGATACATTGAATTATCTGCATCTGTGCTAGAATCCCATGAACTCGTATTAGTTGCGCCATTCTTATCCATGAATCTGCTGCCTATGATTGCATTGCCTTTGTAAGTCTGGATGCTGAATCCACCTTCCAAATTCAATGTACCAGCAAATCTTTGCTGTGGCTGCAGTAATTGGTTAATCTCATCTACTCTCTCTTCTGAGCAGAAGAATATCCTTTCATGACCCTTTCCGCCGTGCTTATTACTCAAAGTAACAGCTCTGTCAAGATGCGCAAGCTCTAATGCGCCTGTGGAAGTACCAATAGTACCTGCAAGTACATAACTTACGTCTAAGTAAGTAGTGCCTGCTGCTCTAGTTACGCCATAGACAGAAGTGGTATCTAACATCTTATTAGCAGCTGTGCCCTCAGTATCTCCGCCATTAGATGTGTGCCAACGCATTAATTGTAACAAACCATTATATGATCCAGAGAATCCATATGCGTTTGTATCAGTACCGCAGATGAAAGCTTGTTCTTGGACAAGCTTTAACTGGCTGAGAGCATCTTTTGCTTCGCCTTCAAGCGCATCGTAAAATCCGCCCTGAGAAGCTGCCTTTATCATACCAGATACTTCATAATCAGAACGCAGACTTTTTGGAGTAGCATTCAAGTTAACCATAGTGCTTGGATATGGAGTTCCAGTTGCACCTTCTGAATAGAAAGCTGCTTTACCTGTACTGCCTAGATCAGTCTTAACTGGCCAGAAGAAATTTACATTTCCTGGAGGCATAGGTTTTCTTGCTACTAACGGGGTTAAATCAACATCTCTGTTGATAAAATCAACTACCATAGCATCTATCTTTTTTTGCAGTTCTGCACCACCGCCAGTTGTGCCTGCTGTCCAGTCATTATTAGTTGTAGTGGACAAATTACTTCTTATTTCCATTAATGGGTCTTGTGTTGCCATTGTCGTCGTTCCTCCTCGTCACTGTTGTTACTGTTGTAATTATTTTCTATATGGAAAATAATTGATTATAAAATTACTTATGCAATACTATATCTTGGCTTGATTTCTTTACGAATGGATCTGCTTCAAGATGTTTGTATGTGCCAAATTCAGCCTGTAGCTGAAATGCTGCGCCTAATACGCCATCTCTTGTCACTCTTCTCATAGGATTGTTATAATACGCATACCTAGCTACATTAGATGCAAATGTTTTTGGATCTCTTGGCTCTTCGCCGAAATATTTTTCCATGATTGCCTTAGTATCTGTAGTTTGAGTCTGTCCTGCAGGAGCAGAATATTGCCCTTTTGGCTGTGGCTTGAGCTGTTCAGCTACTTTCTTGTTAAGTTCTTCCATCTGTGTCTTAAGCTGATTTTTTTCCTGTTCCCAGTCAAGCTTTTCTTTCTGTCTCTTCATTTCTTCTTGCTGCTTATTTATATCAGCAAGTTTCTGGTCACTAGCCTGTTTCTCGGCCAATAACTTCTCATAGTCAGATTTACTTACACTGTTTACGTTCTTCGATTCTTCACTCATAGTCATCCCCTCTCTGGTTTCAATTGCGCTTCGCAACGCAACTTCTGTTATATTTGCGAAATTATGAGATGCACCGCCTGTATAACTTATACCATAAATATCCGCATCATCTATCTTAGGTATCTCGCCTGGCAATATTTTTGTCGGCTTGAAATTTAGGCTCATACCATTCAAGAAACCCGTCTGTAAACTGTTCCATACTGCATCAAAATATTTAGCATGCGCTTCATCAGCATCTCTATAAAACGGATTAAGCCTTGTATCAACAAACAATCCTTTTTCATCTACCTTTAACTCATGAACTTTAGCTAATGGCAAATCAGTTGTCTTCATAGAATTAAGGATAGATTCTGCTTCTGCATTTATATCAATACCAGCTCGTGACTGGATGCTGGCTAATGCTTTCTTAGTATTTAATATAGAAAATATCTCATGCTCTGCATCGACAAAAATCTTTTTATTCTTTGATTTTCGTTCAATACTTTCTATTGCATTCCTAGTGAACATCTCTTTAAAACTTTTAACAGGCTGGCCATTACGATCTGTCACATAATGGTAAGTATGTACTACGTCTGGCACAGTCGCATAACCTCGTACTATGTACTGAGGAATGCCATTCTCTACTGCACTGCGTGTTTCAACTCTGTCGAAATGAAATGTGTATTCGTTGCTCATTTTTTACCAAATACCTGCATTACTTTGCTTTTCATAGCTTTCTTTTTCATCGCATCCATAAGCTTAGGATGTTTCTTCATCTTCTGTGCGTCTTTCATCATCATGTCTTTTTCTTTCATTGGCATGTCCTTTTCCATTTTTTTGTCCATCATAGTCTCACTTTTTTTTCCTGCTCATTCCAGCATTTGAGTATGCTATCGCGACTGCCTGGTTTTTTGGCCTTCCGCTGCTTACCAGTTCTGCAATATTTCTTCCAATTACTTTCTTGCTTTTGCCTTTTAGTAATGGCATTATCTCTTCACCGCTTGCTTATGCTGTTCTAATTTTGCACCACCATCTGCGCTCATCCCTTTCTGATCCAGATTACTAGACATGGTATCTGTTTTCTGGTTTTCGCGCTGTCTGCTAGGAGCACCATCTTTCTGTAGTTGCTGCATCTGTGGTTTCTCGATGGTAACATCCTGGCGCAGAGGAAATCCTTTCTCGCGAGCATATTGTATGATTGTCTCATTGTCAAATCCTACCTGGATCATCTGCTGCACAATACCAGCTATAGCTTTCTCATCCATGAGGCTGATAGGATTCCATTGAAATCTTAGATTAGGATATGGAGTCTTTGACATTAATTCTCTATTGAGTTGCGAAGCAATCCTTGCTTGATCTTTCTTGATCTTTGTCTCGAAAGGAATTATCTCTGCTTCTGACGTGCTTCTGTTTGCACCGTCACTTATACCTAGCCATAACTTAGGTACTCGTGTCAGCATGGCTAATCTGCTTTGGAAATAATTAGGCAAAGCCACTAACCCTGAATCAAAATTAACCTGTAATACTTTTGCGTCAAACTCTTCTTTACCAAAACCGATTATGTCTACGTTAGGATTAGTCTTAGCCCGCCTAAGATTTTCTATGAGTAATTCGCGCATTTCCTTGCTATTGTTTTTTAGAGAAAATACATATTTAGGGGGTAAATTCTTAAAAATAGACTGCAAGTAAAAGTTAGCCAAAATGCTCGAATTATAATCCCTCATGATAGATCTAAACGGGCTAGAAGAATATGGCTTATTACCTATGCTCTTATATTTGAAATGTATGATACTGTCTGGCAGCCATTCGATCTGTTTAGTGGTCGTGCTGCTGCGTACTGCACTCATGTTCTTAGGCAACTGTACATACTTATTTACTTTGCCGTTGAGATTAGTAGATACGCGTATTTCTTCAGTAGGCAGAGCGTATAATTCGCGGATTATATTATCATTGTCCATGACTAATTCTAAGTATGCATCACCGCAGATGTTGTATTGGTAAAGAATGTTCTCAATCACTTGGTCAAAGTCAAGCTCATCCTCAAAATATTTTAAGCATGCAGTTATTTCTTCGTCGCTACCGCCACTAAAAGTATATCCGTTATAAGTAGTCGCATCAACTGTTAAGTCAACTGCAGTGCCTAATACAGGATCATTATCAACCAATTCCAGCTGCACCGTATAATCAAAAGGTGGAATCTGAATATCGTTAGGTGTTTTCTGGAAATCCTGGATAGTGCTCTTACTTGTCCTGATCTCCATCACGCCGTCTATAGGTGTATCTTGATACTCCAAAATAAGAAACTGGTTTTTTTGTGCGGATTTATTCGGGTAGATAAATTCAGCCATAGCAAGAATTATTACGTAAATTTCGTTTATATAAGTAGGTTACACTGTGTATTAACGTAGTGTTATTGCAGAAAAAAATGCGTATAACCCAACTAAAAGAAAAAAGAGAGTTAATAAACTAAAAAAAACTAGAAGAATCTCGTAATATACAAATTTCGACATAAATTCTTCAATTTCTTTGTAGTCTCTGTTTTTTTTCATCTTTTAGAAATTGTTTGATGGCAAACCTGATGGTACTGCTCACAGGTCTATCCTGCTCATCACAATAATCCTTCAGCGAACTAAGTAAATCTCTCTGTATACGTATCGTATAATGAATAAGTATCGTTTGCCTATTGCTCATTTTTTACCCCACATAACTAGGATATTCTTTCTTTATCTGCTCAAGCTGCACATCTATCTCTTTTACCCGCTTTTCTATCTCGGGATTTCGTTTCTCGATATTAGCCTGCTGAGTAGAAATATTCGACCTAAGTGTCTCTAATTGCTGCTTAAGATCGTCAAGTGTCTCCAATAAAGTCTGCTTTTCCAAATCGAGATATTCAGAATCACGCTCATATTCAAAATAAGGATTGACACGCTTATTGCCATTTATTTTTAATTCCTGCTTTCTAATTTCTCTCTCTGCCCTGACTTCTGTCTTTGGCAAATTTTTTATATTGCCTTCATATGCAGCCTTATTCTGCTCTAGTTCCTGCTGCAGATATTTCTTTTCCTCATCTAGTTCCTGGGCTGTCTGCTTTATCGTTCCCTGTCTTGCATGGGCTGGCACTGGCTTGTTCTGTTTGTGTTTCTTGCTCATTTTCTTTTCCTCCGATATTTATTTCTAATGTTTTTCTTCTTCTGATTAATTCTAACTCAATAAAAATCAAAAATAATAATCCTAGCATTGCTAATCTATATATCAGATTTATCTGTGTTTCCGACGGCATTTTTGTATACTCTCATCTACAATAAATACTGGACATAATACCATACACTCTCTCATACTTGCACCTTCAGGTATTTCTGTTCCAATAATTTTACTACTGAAATATAATTCTACTGTATTATCTGACCAATTAAATTTCGTATGTATCAGTTCAGCATCATCTGGTAATTTATTCTCTATAATCTTAGTTTTTCTTGTGCCTTCTATAAAAAATGAAACTAATAATGCACCTGTAATTTTTGTTTTAAATATTTTCATATCAATCCTTTTCCCTCGCCACTAAAATATGTATCCCAGTCCTTATCATACCGAGGATTGTTTTCATTGGCTAACTGCTTCTTAGTCTTAGCAGCCTCTGTCGTTAATATCTGCATGTTATAATCATCATCAATTATAAACGGATACGCTGCAAGCATGAAAGAATCCACTCTGTCATCATTATATCCCTTCGGTGCTTTTACCTGCGTAATTACTTTCAATTGTATCTCCTGCATCATCTTCATCTCGATAAGTAACTCAGGAATACGCGGGTACTTAATCCTGTATCTCTTTAATTGTGCGCGAAATAAGTAATATCCCCTGTTTCTGTCGCTCGTATTTGAATCGCTCCTAAAATTATATCTAAGTACGTCATAACCCATAGTTTCAAATTCTTTATTTGTCCTATTGCCCTGGATACAGTCATCAACAACAATCTTACTAACATTATAACGCTTGTATAAGTTCTGGATGCAATGCTCAAACCCAGGATCAGTAAGTAAGTTATCGTCTAAGTCCTTTCTTGCGTATTGCCAGAGCAAGATTATCCTATCGTCTATCTTCGTCACAACAGAAATAACCGTAGCAGACTTAACTACACCGTAATCATAGCCGATGATGCACGGCGATTTTTTCCATTCATACTGCAATGCAAGAGTCTCATCAACGTTTTTCTCAACATCCTCATCAATAAAGAAAGATTGTTCGTCAACAGTGAACATTGCGTTAAACTCCTGGTCAAAGCTGCGCATGTTACCGTCTCGCTTTGCTGCTTCGTATTTTTGTTTGATAACTTTTAATTGCGTCGGATTTTCGCAAATATCCCATTTATACCATATTCTATTGTATTCATGCTCTGGCATCGTGTCAAAGGGATCAAATAACTCATAATAAAAACCATGCTGGCCGTTAGGCGTGCTACCTAATATTATCTTACCGCCTGTCGCAGATACTATAGGCTCAATAACATCTCTAAATATCTCATCCTCGACAAACGCAGCCTCATCAACTATAATAACATTTGCAGTTTCTCCTCGTGAAGAATCTGTCGGAGGAAAGCATTTAACAAAGCTACCATCTTTCCAGCTTATCTGATATTTAGTATTAGCAGCAAGCTTAGGGTTTGGCTCGAGAAAATTCGAGAAAAAATGTTTTTCGCCATCTAATTTCTCTGCCATCTTTTTATCGCCGACCCAAATCAGCTTTTTTATGTCCTGCGTTAATTTCTTAGCAGCTTGGTCAGATCTGCTAATAATCACAATTTTCGTATTTTTATGTATACCGCTCGAGAATTTATTGAAATGACATGCCCATAACGCAAATATCGCAAATGCCATGCTAACTCCTATCTGCCTGCTTTTGCAGATCATCAGCCTGTCTGTTTTCTCAATCTCGCGGAAAACTAAATGCTGGTAAGAATATGGATTTATGCCGAGGCCTGCTGCGCTAAAATAAGTAACATTCTCCCTGGCACGCTGTGGCAGATAAAAATGCGTAGCATCGTCACTTATCTGCCTGCCTAAGTCTACCCTAAGCCCCCTTGTTATGGTTGTATAGTCCATGTTTATTTTTTACAATCTTGAACAGGCATTAAAGCTAACGGAATATTATTTGTCCCTAGTCCAACTGCTAAAAAAGGATATGATGTTGTACATTTTATAAAATCGTAGGCTGGATACCCAACAATTTATTGTTGGGAGGAAAGCCGTCCTCCTTCTTGTTTACATTAAGAGGTAGGTTACCTCTGGAATTTTAATAAAGATACACCACTTAGTCTTACCGCTTCTTGCAGTAGGATGACCAAGGATAGGCTGAACTGGGAATAATGCAAGCACTTCCTTAATTGCTATGCTTTCTTCGTTCCACTTAAAGACAAGAGTGCCATAATCTTCAAGAACTCTCCAACATTCCTTAAATCCTTGGCCAATGTCTTCCCTCCAAGTTTGTTTATTCAAAATTCCATACTTCTTTCTGATCCATCCATTCTCACCGCCAGTAATCAAATGTGGCGGGTCAAAAACTACCATCTTGAAACTTTTGTCAGGATGTGACATTTTCCTAAAGTCCATCACAATATCTGGTTGAACTTCGCAAGATGGTCTAATTGGGATATATCCCTTTTCTTCCACTCTGATGTCTTGGTATAATACATTCGGATGTCTTTTGTTGAAGTAGAACATACGAGGGCCACAACAGGCATCTAAGATTAATTTGTCTGAGATCACGCTGACCACCTCGCAAGGCTTTTCTGTGTAAAGTTTCCTATCTTCTGCTCTGGACTTCCAAAGACCGAATACTCAAAAACATCTTTACCTTCCTGTTCCTGAATATATCTCTTTACAGCTTCCTGTGAAACGTGACCAGCAGAACCACAATAGTAACCTATCGCCCAGAGAGAATCAAATCCTTTTCCGTAATGCTTTTGATAGCCTAAGTATCTCAACTCTGGAAAGCATCTTCTTATCTGGATTGAAGTATTGCCTTTCAACTGCTTAACAATTTTGTAAGGTGTATGCGTTGGCGTTGCACCAACAAATAAGTGTATATGGTCTGGCATAATCTCAAGTGCCAAATTATCTACACCTATCTGCTCGCATTGTCCGTTGATTATTTTCTTTAACACTTCAACAACCTTCCCAGTTAAGATTTTCTTCCGAAACTTCGGAATCCATATTATATGGTAATTGATGTTGTATTTGCAGTGAGAACCTGCCCTCACTGTTGCTATCTTCACATCCAGATTGTATTTTACTGGATTGAAGTGCGGATATTCTTTTGTAGTCATAGCGACCACCTCCGCTTATTGAGGTGGTTGTTTTCTCGTTAGGAGTTGTGCCTTTAAGCGAACCATACATTAAACTTTTAGGCAATAGCCGACCTTCGCAAAGGGAAAAGTTTAAGTGAAATGGTTTGCGTGGTGCAACTCCGTAGTCCGTAGTTCCGTTAGGGGAAACTACACATTTTAATGTGTTAGAGGATGTCATATATATCATCTCCGTCATATTTATTTTCTATATAGCAAATAATTCATACGTAATTAAGCCTCTTCCTACGTAACTAAGTAGAACAAAGGCTATTTATTGATTATTCTCCAAAATAACTATCTGGTCAACCATTCTCTCAACTTCCTGTTTAACTTCTTTAATAGTCCATTTATGGCAATTCATGCCAAAAATGCAATTCGGACATTTGCCATTCATAATTTCCATATGGTCATATGCATGACCACAATCAAAACCATAATATTTGTTTGTCAGCTTTCTATCTATTTTTTTTAGATCGCCTGCATATGTTATCCCGCCATGGACACTTATCTCATTTTCTGCTAAATCATCATCCTTAAGTATAGTTTCTGCATAACCACAAAACCAACCGCAATATGTAACTACACAATGCTTTCCGTTATAAGTCCAACATTTTTTGATTTCTACATCCCTAAGTTTTGAATTAGTCATTTCAAATCCTCGTCTGTGATGTTGAAAAAATGCCTAATAAATTTAATAACACTTGTTATGTCTGAAGCATCTACAGATTCTTCCAACATAAAATAATAATGTCCTTTACAATAATTATTTTTCGCTTGATTTAATTCTTTAATCCATTTGATGGCTTCTGAACGTAAAGTATCAATACTGACACAAGGATAACTTTTTAAAATATTATAATGTTTTATAAGTGGAAAATCTTTCAGCGTCTTTAAGTCAGTTGGCATCTAACTACCCCACAAATCCCTAATATATTAGGAAATATCTAAATCCTCTTATTCTGCTCGCAAAATTTCGTTATGTCGTCTGGCAAGCTTTTGTCAAAATTACCTACAGCATCCCAAAACTGGCTATTGGTATTATTCAACCTTATCGCTGCGCGCAACTGACCAACTAGCTGCTCCTCATCCAATGTG
>JACPBN010000092.1 GCA_016180275.1 Candidatus Woesearchaeota archaeon | reverse complement strand
TCAAAACGATACTGCTAAAGAGATTTTATTGCAGTATGGGGCAAGTGACATTACGGCTAGGCCGCTTGTCGGTGCGTTGGCTAACCCTCTTCAAAAAGATACTGCTAAAGAGATTATATTGCAGTATGGAGCAACTGACATTACAGCTAGGCCGCTTGTCGGTGCACTGGCCAGCGAAAAATGCAGATATGTTGTCAAAGAGATTTTATTGCAGTATGGAGCAAGTGACATTACAGCTAGGCCGCTTGTCAGAGCACTAGCCAGCGAAAAATGCAGATATGTTGTCAAAGAGATTTTATTGCAGTATGGAGCAACAGAAGCTACAGAAAGGCATTTACAATTAGCTCTTAATAATAAAATGGCTATAGTAAGACAATCTGCAGATGAAATTTTGAAATTGTATCAAGCAAAGAAGAGAAAGGATTTAATCACTGCAGACATTCTACAAGCTAAAGTATAGCTAAATCTTAATTTAATAATGCTGCCTTAGCTGCCTCAATAATATTCTTTAATGGTACCTTGGATTTAAGCGCAGCTTTTTTACAATCCTCATATTCAGGAGTTGCTGTCTGAAGCTCATTATTTAGATAGCCTAATTTTACCCTGATTTTTCCAAATTTAGTTTTTACTGCAGTAAATTTCCTGTCAAGTATAAGTCGAGAGTATTCTGCAATCCTTATGCCAAAAGTAGTTGATTCGCCAAATATTGTTTTTGTTATCGTATCAAGAT
This sequence comes from Candidatus Woesearchaeota archaeon, assembly GCA_016180275.1. GTDB lineage: Archaea > Nanobdellota > Nanobdellia > Woesearchaeales > UBA10200 > UBA10200. The sequence continues at coordinate 12,202 of JACPBN010000092.1, read as the reverse complement.
CATTCTTGTGTGCAATCACACTTAGCTTTTGCGCAGGACGATGCTTCTTCATCGTAATATTTTGCAGATATACATCAAGCGCATTGTTTTCAAACAATTTCTGCATTAAATATCCGTATAGCTGCGGATTCATGTCATCGATATTTGTTTCAATCACTAAAATATTATCTTCAGCTTTATTTTGTTTTAATTGCGCAGATTCTGCTTCACCAATGATTGCACGCAATAAGTTAGGAATAGCCAAATTTTTTGTGCCTGCACCATAGCCTATCTTTTCTGCATTAATGTATGGCAAAGTAAAGCAACCTTTTGCCAGAGTTGAAATAATAGCTGCGCCTGTAGGTGTTGTTAACTCAGTTTTTATTCCTGAAGAAAACATCTGGAGGTTTTTTGTTTTTAACAGTTCCATAGTAGCAGGGCCAGGCACCGGTACAATGCCCTGCATGCTTTTAGAGAAACTAAGCTGGCCAAGATTAAGTTGTGAGCAGTAAACGCTTTCCAGCAAACCAATTCTGTCAAGCAAAATCACTGCACCAGTTATGTCTATTATTGCATCTATCGCGCCAACCTCATGGAAATGTATTTTATTGAGGGTCGTATTGTGAACTTTTGCCTCTGCTTTTGCAAGATTCAGGAATATTTTTTTCGCAGTTGATTTTATTTTTTTAGATAATCTACTTTTACCTATTATTTTGTTTAGTTCAGAAAGATTTCTTGTATGAGTATGGCCTAAATTGTGATGGTGCCCTGTTTCATGCGTGTGAACATCAAAGTAAGTCCCTGCAATGCTGTGTTTCTCAGTTTTTTTAATTATCAATTTATAATCTTTCAAATTCAATTTCTTTAATTCATTTTTTAGAAATCCTGCATCTATGCCTTTCATGCCTAAATCTAACAAAGACCCAATTAGCATGCTGCCGGAGATTCCTGAAAAACAGTCAAAGTAGATTATTCGTGGCATGGTAATTATAATTATTTATTTTGGTTTAATGATTCTAGAATAGCAGATATTTGTTTTTTTAGAGGCACTAGATTTTTTTTGACTACATCCCAGGTTATATCCAAATCAACTTCAAAGTAGCCATGGATTAGTTTATCTCTGGTTCTTGCTATATCATTCCACTGCACTAGAGGATATTTTTTTCTAAACTCTGATGAAAGATTCTTAACAGCTTCACCAATAACTTCAATTCTTCTAATAACAGAATCTTGTACGTTACGCTTTGCAAGAAAGTCTTGTTTTGAGAGGTTTTGTGTATCTTCTTCAATAAATACTATACTCTCAAGGATATGATTAAGAAAAACAACAGGATCTTTATTCATAACAGTTTTACCTCTTCATTTAAGATTCTATCTTTAACAAGGGGGCAAATGGATTTATAAGTAATTACTTCAACTTTTTTATTTAATTTTTCCTCAAGCTCAAGCTCAAGATGTGCCAGATCAAATAAGCTTTTTCTTTTCTTAAATTGTATTAAGATATCTATATCACTTCTCTTGGTATAATCTCCTCTAGCATAACTGCCAAATATCCCTGCTCTAGCTACTTCATTCTTCTTTAAGACAGGAATAATTTTCTTTTTTAAACTTTGTATAACAGCTGTTTTTTTCATTGTTGTGATTAAGTTGTCATATTTCTATTTAAAACTTGCGCCTAGATATTGCATCAATGTTCGAATTCAGCCAAAATGAATAAATTTAAATAAACTTTTTTTACTAATAACGCAATTCTTATAGAATATTATATGTTTATATTACATTTTATTTATCATGCTAGCTGCATACCCAGCGCCAAACCCATTGTCAATATTCACAACCAAAACACCTGGAGAGCAGCTGTTTAGCATCGTCAATAATGGTGCAATCCCCTTAAAGCTTGAGCCATAGCCAATACTTGTTGGAACTGCTATTATTGGTTTAGATGCTAATCCTGAAACTACACTGGCTAAAGCGCCTTCCATACCGGCAACAACTATGATTACGTTTGCATTTTCAATTTTGTTTTTATTGGACAAAAGACGGTGAATTCCTGCAATACCAACATCATACAAACGCTCAACTTTGTTGCCAAGAACTTCTGCAGTTAAGGCTGCTTCCTCTGCAACTGGCAAATCTGCAGTGCCTGCGCACATCATTAATATAGATTTGCCTGATTTAACTTTCTTTAATTTTCCAACTACAATTATGCGCGCGTTTTTATTATAATAAATATCTTTATAATCAGATTCTGCATCATCCTTTATCGCATAATACATTTCTTGTGTTGCACGTGTTGCTAAAACTAACTGGTTTTTTTCAAACAATTTTGCAGTTATGTTCTTGACTTGCTCAACTGTTTTTCCCTGGCAGAAAATCACTTCTGGAAATCCCCGTCTTAATGCACGATGATGGTCTAATTTTGCATAACCTAAGTCTTCGTATGGCAGATTCTTTAAATTAGAGAGTGCATTTTTTAGAGAGAGTTTTCCACGCTTAAAATTAAGTAAGAGATTTTTTAGATTCATTTTATTATGTTTACCCCAAACAACAAATTAGGATTATTATCATCCTCAAACTAATTACATCTATTATTATACTGCAATCTGCAGCAGATTGCCACGCTTGTATTCATTAATTTCAACATTATCAAAGCCAAATGATTTTATTTTCTCAATGATTTTATCTTTATTCTTCTGAATTATTTTTAACGAATTAATATCTGCCTCTATCCGTGCAGTATTGCCTAAATGGCGGACGCGCAGATCATATAAGCTAAAACTGCGCAGATATTCCTCTGCTTTCTCTACTTGCTGCAATTTTTCAGAAGTAATTAGAGTGTTGTATTGTATTCTTGAGCTTAAGCAAGGCATTGCAGGCTTGTCAAAAGTTGGCAAAAAAAATTCCTTGGATAATTCTCTAATTTCCTGTTTAGTTAATTTTACTTCCAATAATGGACTTTTAATTTTAAATTCATTTGCTGCCTGGTTGCCAGGACGATGATCACTTCTGTCATCGTAATTTAAGCCATTGAGAATATTTGTCAGGTTCATTTGTCTGGCAAGTTCCATTAGTTTTAAATAAAGCTCGCGTTTGCAGTAGTAGCAGCGATTAGTCGGATTTTTTTTATAATTCCCGTCATTTAACTCATCTGTGCTGATAATGATGTGTTTTATGCCGATTTGTTTAGCAAGTCTCTTGCAGTTTTCAAGCTCTGAACGCGCTAAGCTGGGGGAATCTGCAGTAACAGCAACTGCATTATTGCCCAGAACATCATAAGAAACTTTTGCCAGAAAAGTGCTGTCAACGCCGCCAGAGAATGCTACTATGACAGATTTATAATTAAAAATGATTTTTTTTAGCTCAATTAACTTTTCAGATGCTTTCTCATCAATAACAACATTTTCATATTTAATATCCATCTAAAACACCCATTATATAAATAAAAGTAAGGAATATATAAAGGTGTCGCGCAATTTTTTTGTTTCATGCTGATTTTTATCTCAGTTGGGAAGTGATGTGGTTCTATAAAAAAGCAAACATAGCCGCTGACAAAAATCAATCAATAAAAAAACAAATGTTTATTAACCTTAAAATGATTTAGTCCTATAATAATGAGAAAAAAACATCTTAAACCATCACACACTAAAATAAAAAACAATGTTCTCCTGTATTTGATTTTCATCTGGCTGGCAGTGCTGTTAACAAATCTCTACAGTTCATTTCCGACGGGTTTTTTTGTTAAAGATGTCGGTATAGTTACATTTAATGTTGTTCAAAAAGAAACGCTACCACCGCCATTCCCATCTGGAGGAGATTATATTGCGCCAGTTGAACCGCTACAAGTTGAACCATTACAGCCGTTAGCACCACTGCCGCAGCCAGTGCCAGAACCTCCTAAACCACAACCGCCAAAACCGGAATTTAAACCACCTCAAACAGAGCAGCCTGTTTCTATAAAACCGGCGTCCGTGCCTGAACTAATTTCCATTCCGAAAGAAATCACAAAAGAAGATTTGAAAAAAATAGATTTAAAGGACATCGGCATTACTCCTGCAGATGTTGATACAAATAAAGTGCAAATCACTGAAATACCTGTAAATGAGATTACCCAGAAAGTAATGCCAGAATCTCCTGAAAAGATTATTGAACTAATTACCGAGCCAGCCAAGGCAGATATTAAACCAGAAGTTATTGAAAAAATTAAGCCAATAGTTGAAAAATTTTCTCATCCAGATGTTGTCAAGCCAATGGTAGAAAAATCATTGAAAGTATATGAAGTTAAAAATATTGAAACAGGAAAAGCCATTTCATTGGCAAAGGCTGTTATTTCAATAGTGGGCTCCGAAGAAATGAAAGATATAAGTATTATTGAGGTTATTCCCAAGACAGTAGCGCAGAGTACCGATGAGTTAACGTTTTCAGAACAGCCCCTAATTATTCAGTCCGATCCAATTGTGCAATGGAATATCAACCAGCTGCCGGCTGGGCAGAAAAAAGAGGTATTTTATATCGTTAAGAAGAAAATAGAATCTCTTGAATCCGTGACAGTGGCTGTAGGGCTCAAAAAAGAAAAAGAAATTATCGAGGAAAAACCCGGCATACTCGAGGAAAAATTACAGCTGCTGCAAAATAAAACCGCCTTAGGACTCTTTTTAATAGCGCTTACTCTTCTTGTTTTAATTATTATCTATGCTGTCAAATATCTTTCACACAAAGGAAAAAATAAAACACAAAATAAAATGAAAAAATCCGCGGGAAATAAAAAATAATTAATATGTAAAACTATGCTCTAGATTTTTTTAGAAATAATAATCAAATTTCCTGAATAGTTACCTTTGCTGACACCTGCAGCCGGAATACTGAGTTTTATTGCGATTGTCTCGTTTTGCCAAGGATTTATTAAAAAGGCAGTTTTAGGGGGAGAAATCCATCTTGAAATACTGCCTGTCTTGAATAGATAAATTTTTTTCGGCACTTTTACGCTATTTGTTATTACGACTTCCCGTGTTATTTCTCCTGTTTTCTTAATATCAATAGTGCCGAAATGAACTGCATCGCTATTCAAATTTAAACCGATATGATCCCCTACAGTGACATCCATTTTAATTTTTTCATATTCAAAAATATTTGTCAAATAAAAATAGGCAATAAATAATGCTGTTAAAATAATCAAAACAAAAACAATAAATGCGGAGAATGGTCTGCTTATTTTTTCTTCCTGTTGTTTTCGTTTTTTTTTATTTAAAATTTTCATTCGTTTTTACTAGAACCCTATTTTTCTCTCTTTAAGTAATACTTAATGAAAATATAAATCGCCAGTATTATCAAGACAATCACTGCTATGGCCACAACAATCGTCACAATAGATGTTCCGGGTCCCTCTATTTTCTTTATTTTGGTAACTCTAATTTTTACTTTTTTGTCTGTTTGCTTATCACTATATCTCAATTTTATATTTGCATCATATTCTCCTTCTGTAAGGCCGTGCGTGTCTAGATAAGCCTCCAGCTGTGTCTTTACCAAAGGTCCCAAATCTACAGAAGGCGTTTTTGTTGTAAAGTAATCTTTGCTGTCTTTTGAGATGGTTACAATAGCATACGCTGATGGGATTTTGCTGCTCCAAAAACTTTCTATATCTATTTTTACTTTAGTTATGGAGTCTATCTCAAATTCTTTAGGCGACAGGTCGATTATGCTTATGCTCAAATCTCCGATCCTAAAAGTGCTTTCTGCCTCTGTAGATTTTCCATCATAGTCAACTCCTGCCTTTGCAGTATAAACTCCCGGGCTTATATTTTTGGGTGTCCAGTACGCGTACAATTCTGCTTTCTCGCCTTTAGGCACACCTTTGGAATCTGTTTCAATTGATATTATTTTTTTGTTCTCATTGTCAAATATGCCAATTACACTTTTTGCAAGGCTGATGTCTTCATTGCCCAGATTATTGATGATGACTTTTAAATTGACTATTTCTCCGATATTAGCATTTGTAGCTTCTACTGTAATCATGGCATATTTTGCTTCGTAAGGAACATCTACTGCAAGAACATGGCCAACCGCAGGAGTTGCTCCAAACATAGGTTTTCCTGCACCGCTCTCTTGCACAGGGGTTTTTTGTTCTACTACGATGGATGCTTTATGCCTGCCTGGCGTGAGCTGCATTGGCAAAGTAAAATTATAAGAAATTGCAAGGCCCTGCGGCGGAACTGTAAGCTGCGTTGCAGTAAGATGCACAAACTCTGCCAATTCCCCTATGGAAATAACATTAATATCAAATGGTTTTGCTTCACCAGCTATGGATAATTCCACATTTTCTGAAAGTCCGGGAGAAAAGCTGACTTCTGTAATGGCAGGGGAAATGCCTAATGCAAGAACATTAGAGCTTAATATAAATAGAAATATGAATATGGCAATAAAAATATGGCCTCTTTTTTTATAAAATATATTTTCCATTTTACAGTTCTTTAGATATAGCAAAGGCAACAAATTTTCGAATATATAACTTGCCTTTGCTTATTACGAAAAGCAAACAAATGTCTGATAATTATTTGCTTTGAGTATACTTTAGCCTTAATCTATACTTTAACCTGATTCTGCGTAAAGAGTTACTGTAGCGCTTTTAGCGCCGGCAGGCTCATCTGAGGGAACTAAAACTAAAATGCCTATCTTTGCACTGTCAAGCCCATCTACATAATTAAGACTTTGCACCAGTAAAGTTTTATTCGCAATAGTCGCAGGCACAGGTCTATACGTTGTGTTAGCAGTGCCGCTTAATGAAGTGTTCGCATGGATTAGGTAGTAATTATTTGGAATTCTATTTGCATTATTTGTTGAGGTCAAAAAAGGACTGTTGAAAATTGTTGCTCCATAAGCATATAAGTTAAAAGCTATAGTGCCTTCATTTATTATATTAAACCAGTCATTTACATCTTCACTTGATCTATTTTGGTTTATTGTCAATGAACCAAGACTGACTGTGCTGTCATTCAGGTTTAAAATAATGTTTGATACTATGGTGAATGATGTTGTTCCTGTGCCGGTTACATTTCCAGCAGGAACAGTCATATTTACAAAAAGTTTTATAGCATCAAGAGTTAAAGAAGCGGCTTGGCCTCCATTAGTGTCTTCAACCTGGCACTTTACATCCATGTTATTTAATTTCTCGGCAGTATTCACTCCTTTTGCAAATAAATCGCATGAGTAATTGCCTGCGCCTGCAATAGCTCCTCCGCATGCATAAACCCATGTTCCGCTTACGTTATAATAAAAAGTGAGATTTTCTCCTCTGTTCGCTACTGAATCCACTTCACACGTTAAATTAACAACAGTCAGATCAGTGGTGTTTAGAACAGTGTCGCTCCATCCTGTAACTGCAACATATGAAATTCCGCCGAAAGTAAGTGTTACTGCTGTATTATCAGAAACATCGACAGTGCCTCCGCTAGGGTATATCTGGTTATTTCCTGAAGAATCAACTGCTGCCGTAGGGACAAAATTTGTAGCAGTAAAGACCACCGCATATCCGGTTATGCCAGAAGGTGATTTGAGCAGGACAAAAGAAAAGAGACCTAAAATCAGGAGAATTAAAACTATTGATACTGTCTTTTTATCTATGATTAGTGTGATTTTTATCAGCCTCTATGAATATAATGCAAATAAAAAATAATTAAAAATAAAAATGAGTTTTAGACTTAACTTGCTTCTACATAAACTGTTAGCACAGCTGATTTGCTTCCGGCAGTTTCATCTGGAGGAACCGTTACATTGATTCCCAAGTATGCAATATCATTTCCATTCACAAAACTAAGTGCTGAAACCAATAATGTCTTGTTGGCTATTGCATTAGGAACATTTCTAACTGTTGTATTAGCTGTTCCGCCTGTTGCATTTTTTGCATAAACTTTATAATTGTTATTTGGGAGAAGATTTGCCCCGTTAGTAGTGCTTGAGAATGGGCTGCTGACTCCATAAGCAAAAACATTGAAATTTATAGTACCATCATTGGTTAGTCTAAAAAAGTCGCTTACTGTGTCGCTTGACGCTGATTCAGTTGTACCAAGGTTGCCAAGGTTTATGGTATCATCTGTAAGAGTTAAAATTATATTGTCGCTAACCACAAATGATGTTGTTCCAGGGATGTTTGTAACATTAGATATAGTTGCTCCTGTTATTTCTTGGTTTTTTATACTTAATGTACTGATTAAGCCTGCAATAGAAACAATAATGGCAAACGAAACCAGCACTGCCAGTGTTTTATTTGAAATATCTTCCATTTTTATTTACCTCCTTAGCTATTAATTACTTCGAATTTAACAATACCTGAAGAACTTTGTGGTTCAGGTATTCCTTTAACATAAAAAGCTACGTTTGCTGTAGAAGAATCATTTTCTTTTTGTGGTTGAAACTGCGATTTATAGAAAATTATCCCTGTAGTTGCCAGAGAAATAACCAAAACCAACAGAATAAGCAAAAGCACTGTCTTTTTTTCCGAAGTATCTTGTGCTTTGCTGATATGATCACCTTTTTATCTTTTTCTTATTTTTAATAATTTTCTATTATTTAATGATAAATAATACTAATCTTATATTTAAATCTTATGGTACGTTTTTGTAAATTGTACCTATAAATATTCTTATATAGGACATATAATATCCTTATTATATAGTAATGAAGAATATGTTAATAGGGGTGAAATGATGCCAAGAAAAGGTTATACAACTATTGCTTTGCCAAACGTGCTCATTGAGCAGGTTAATGATCTCATAAAAAATAAAAAAAATGGTTATGTGTCTAAACCTGAATTCATAAAAGAAGCAATAAGAGACAAGATAAGAATTCTCAAGCAAGATAATTCATTCTTCGTCAAGAATACTCTGCGTGGTCTGACTAAAAAAGATCCATGTTGACTTGTCTCGAAAAACATAAATTATTATAATACCTTTATTCTTTATTATTAACTATGCAGACAAAACAAGACTTAATTAATTACTGGCAAAAAGATTGCATTATAACAGACAAGAAACTGTTAAAAGCATTTTCTGCAGTAGATAGGGAGAAATTTATTCTTCCCGGGTATTTGTCTGAAGCTTATGGAGATTATCCTTTGCCGATATCAGCTGGGCAGACAATTTCACAGCCAACTACGGTAATGCTTATGATACAGGCGCTTGAGCTGAAAAAGACAGACAAAGTTTTGGAGATTGGTGCCGGCTCAGGCTATAATGCAGCAATTATATCCAAATTATGCAAGAAAGTCTATTCTATTGAAATTGTAGAAGAGCTTGCTGAGTTTGCGCGCAAAAACCTGAAGAATGCAGGCATTAAAAATGTTGAAGTTATTCATGCTGATGGAAGCTTAGGATATGAAAATGAAGCGCCCTATGATAAATGCATAATCACAGCTGCATGCCCTGAGATTCCAGAGCCAATTATTGAGCAAGTAAAAATTGACGGAATAATTTTAGCGCCTGTCGGAATAGGGTATCAGAAGATGATTAAAGCAAGGAAAACTAAAACTGGTTTGGATAGAGAGAATTTAGGGGAATTTGCTTTTGTTCCGCTGAAAGGGAAGTCTGGGTTTTAAACAGCAAACATTAAATACTCCTTCTTAACTTATAAATAATTTATGATAGATGATATGATTTTTATCCGAGGAATTTTAATATCTGCCAGTGTAGGAGTTACACAGAAAGAGCTTCGCGTCAAGCAGAAAATAATTGTAGATATAGAGCTTGTGAAAGATATTTCTAAAGCATCTGAAACTGATGATCTGCAGCATACAATAAATTATGTTGATGTTACACATGATATAAAAAATTTAGTTTATGGAAAGGAATATAAATTAATTGAAACATTGACAGAGGATGTTGCCAAATATGTCCTAAAAAAATACAATCCAGAAGCTGTGACTGTAAAAGTTCATAAGCCGGAGATTGCCAGCATGAAGCTTGGCATCAGAGATTTAGGAATAAAGATAACAAGAAAGAGAGGATAATTATTTCTTATTTGTTTATATTTAATAATTGTGGCGACTGCCAATATTTGACGAACACAATTCTAGAGTAACGCAGCTAATGTTGCGACGGGCAATGCAATCTAGTCACTCATCTACTAACACAGCACGCAATGCTTTTCTAGTATCAACTTTAGCAACCATGTGTAGAGGAGGAGCAACTCTTTGAGAACCTAAGCCAGTGTTCGTCGGCAGTCGCCACTGCTTTATTTATACTCGTCAAATTTTTCTAAGCAGATAATTATATCCAATGAATTCAAAATTATTTATTTGAACATTTCACTCTCAAGCTTTTTCAATGCAGAATCAACTGCAACAAAAATATTCTTGTCAACAAATTCAGAATTATAAACGCGGCCATTATCAACTAGCTTTGTATTCAACTCAAACTTTTTGCTGTTTTCATTCTGATGCACAGATTTGACAGTCAATGCCAGCTGCTCGAATTTTTCTGCTCTTTCAGACATTCTTTTTACATAATTGCCAATTACCTTTTTGAGAATAACCATTGAAGCGCTGTCTATAGATCTAAATCCTGAAAGAACAATGCTGCCACCGAGTTCTAGTGTGTCGTTAAGAGATTCTTCTGACATTAGAGCATACCACACTATATTTATACAGTTGCTGCAAAAAAAGTATCTTATGCTATGGAAGGAAAGAGGTGTTGTCAAAAACCCCCCATAGCATTCGATAAATATAAACTGATAAAGTATATTTGATTTAATGATAAATGCTTTAAGTCAATGTACGTGCCATGGAAGGAAAGAGGTGTTGTCAAAACCCTCCATGGCAGTACGTTGAATATGATATGTATCAGTCAAAATATCAATTTTAGTTACTAAAGTCAGTTTAAATTTATTTGAGTTATCCTAATCAAACATCTATTTATTTGCAAAAATAAGCTCAAATAACCCCCCACTGAATAAACGAAACCTGATTTTTGCTGTTTAGATTAATCTATCTAGCTTTTAATCATTAAATGGCTAAAACAGCAAACCCCCTGTTTGATTTATTTATACACTAGTATAGGCTTTGGTATATTTAAGCTTTTCTGTGGTGGAGAGGATAAATTAGGGAGTTTAGGTTAATTTAGCAGATTTAATAAAATTATTCTCAGAATCTTCATGGTTATCTACTTCTTAGTATGCAGCACTTCAAACAGTTCAGTCAGATGGGGATACAGCAGCTGCTGCTCGTTGATTGGCAGCTTTACATAATTGCTAAGAACTTGATGGTATTCCTTTATAGCTTTTTCTTTCTTGCCAGTTGCCTGAAAATGATATGCTTTTGTTATTTTTGCGCGAATGCCTGGGACAGACGCCTCTTTTACAGTAAATAAAATTGCAAACAGCAATGTTACCAATGTAAGCCCAGTAAATACCAAACTCAATGATTTTTCATATTTAGTCTGCAGATTTTCAAAGCCAGAATAGGCACTTGCACCAGTTATTGTGTCATTTACCTGATAAAAAAAGACAACGCCTAGTATAAATAAAACACCCAATACAAATACTGTGTTTACTTCTATTTTTTTTGACATTGTTAAGCTAAAATGTATTTTCACTATATTAAGATTTGCATTGTTGGATTATTTTTGATATAACTTGCCTATCTTCTGCAGTTGAAATTTTATTCTCTCTTCTTCACAAACTCAATAACCTCAGCAGCAATTTCCTCTTGATCCTTATCTGTGGAATCTGCTACTAAGTCAAAGTTTTTTTTATCATAAGGATTGATGTTGTAATACCTCTTATATCGTTTTATCTCAGACTGCTCACGCTCTTTTAGTTTTTTTTTTGATGTTTCTAGTGTTACATTATGCTCTTTCCTGATATGATCATGAAATATCCTCTCTGCTCTTTTGTTGAAGTCTGCATCAATAAAAACTTTGATTGCTTTTGGTATAAAATGCCAGCTTAATCTTCCGTCAATGACAAAATCATCTTTTTCTCTTCCCAAATTTATCTGCCTTTGGTCAAGCTCTTCGTCAATGCTTCTGTCTTTCTCAGCCTGTTTGCTGAATTCAAGAATGTTCATTTTATTCTCCTCTGCCAGCTGCCTCATAAAATCCCCTGTAGAATAATGCTCAAACTTTAGCTTTCTTGCAATTATTTTCGCAACTGTGCTCTTGCCGGAGCCTGGTGTTCCAGAGATTGTGATTATCATCTTGTCACCATTTAATTCTTTTTATACCCAAACTTCTTCTCATAA
>JACPBN010000091.1 GCA_016180275.1 Candidatus Woesearchaeota archaeon | reverse complement strand
AAAATCATTAGTTAGTATTACCTGAGTCGCCTAAAAAGTGGCGACCGCCAATTTTTGCGAGCACTATGCCACTAACACAGCCAGGTGGGGTCGGGCAATGGCAGCTATTTTCTAAAAAATGGACACATGGGATAATTCATTTACTAATAAAGATACTTGACACAGCGTAGAGGAGACACAACCTATCAAGATTCTAAGCAAGTGCTCGCAGGCGGTCGCTACTTTTTAATCCGTAAATATTAAGGCGACTCGTGAATTAGTATATTTCTACATAAAAATTATAAACAACAAGACAAAAATAGATTTGTATGTTAACTCTAGACGGAAGCAAGCTTGAAGGCGGCGGCCAAATCATCCGAACAGCATTAGCTCTCTCTACATTGACTGGAATTCCGTTTGAAGCGTATAATATCAGAGCAGGCAGAGAGAAGCCTGGATTAAAAGCACAGCATCTCCATTGCATCCTAGCATTGCAGAAGTTATGTAATGCAAAAGTGGGGTATGCAGAGCTAGGCAGCACTAAATTAAGGTATCTGCCAGGGAAAATCTGCGGGAAAACAATTTCTATCGATATTGGCACAGCAGGAAGCGTCTCTCTATTGCTGCAGAGCATATTATTGCCTGCATTTTTTGCAGATTCAAAAGTGCATCTGCATATCAAAGGCGGCACAGCTGCAAAATTTGCAATGCCTTATGATTATTTTGAGAATGTTTTACTTCCGTATTTACGCAAATTTTGTGAAAAGATAGATGCAAAACAAGTAACTCGGGGCTATTATCCTGCAGGAAACGGAGAGATCGATATAATAATAAGGCAGAAATTTAAACTGAAAGATTTCAAGACATTTGAAGAGTTTCGAGGATTTCTGAATGTGTCATTGCCAAAGTTTAATCTAATCGAGCAAGGAACATTACAAAAAATTTCTGGTGTGTCGCATGCAAGCGCTGACTTACAAAATGCTGAAGTAGCTGAAAGGCAAACACATGCTGCAAAATTATTATTATCAAAGTTAAATTGCCCTGTGCAGATAAGAGCAGAATACAGCAAGACAATGTCAACTGGCTCTGGAATAACTTTGTTGGCAATATTTTCTAAAAATAATGGAAATAATATCGTTAATAGTGCGAATAATTCAGACGCTGCTAAATATGAATATAATCCTGAAGGAAAGGAAATTCTTGACTTGCATAATCCGATTATCATTGGAGCAGATGCTTTAGGGGAACGAGGCAAGAGAGCAGAGGAAGTTGGAAAAGAGGCAGCCGACAAACTGATAAAAGAGATCGAAAGCAAAGCGCCTGTAGATGTTCATTTAGCAGATAATCTTATTCCGTTTATTGCATTGTTTCCTGGCAATCAGATAAAAGTTTCTGAGTTAAGCATGCACACAAAAACAAATATCTGGGTAATTGAGCAGTTTTTGGGCAAATGCATGGAAGTGGATGAAGAGAATAAGATTATAAGAAGTAAGTAAATTTCAACAAAATTTTTCAATAACCTTTATAAATAATCATTGAAATCTTAGTAGTATATCCAACATAAACTGTTATATTTACCGAGGCTATGAATATGTCAGAAAAACAAGTATGCATCTCATGCAAACAAAGAATAACAAACATAAGCGGAACAGCTAAATTCAGCTGCCCAAAGTGCTCTGGCTATGAACTTGTTAGATGCCAGCACTGCAGAAAGATAGCAGCAAAGTTTACCTGTCCAGCGTGCAGTTTTACTGGACCTAATTAAATATATTCTTACTAAATGAATTAATATGGCAAGCGTTGTAATAACATTAAGAATAATGCCTGAAGCGCCTGATACAGACTTAAAGGCAATTGAAAATAAAGCTACTGAGCTTATAACTGCTCACGGAGCAAAAGTGGGCAAAGTTACAATTTCCCCTATTGCTTTCGGCTTAAATTCTGTTGACATCATGTTTATTATGGATGAGAGCAAGGGCAGCACAGATGCGCTTGAGCAGCAGATAGCTTCTCTTGAGCACGTAAATGGCGCTGAAGTTACTGATGTCAGAAGGACAATAGGTTAATGTTAATTCTGTATTATTGTGATTAATTCGTTCAGAGGAATATCTGATCTAATGCTATTAGGTGCAAAATGAGTTAATGAGATACCGTAGCCTGCATGTTTTATTCTGTTTATCATTTCATCCTGCTTAATTATTGTCAGCCTGTTTTTCTTGCAGATTTTTGGCAGATTGTAGAATCCAACAACAGGAATTTTAGATTCTTGCGCAATTATGTTCAGGAATTTTTTATCTTGTTCGTTAATGTATGGGAGTTTTTTTGCAGAGTCTGCTATTTTCTGCGCGATAGCTTTATCCCACAATTGACCAAGCCATAACGGACCTGCATCGTTAAACATTCCATACTGCTTTAGGAGCTTATCGACTTTCTTCTTTCCTTTCTCGCATCGCAAAAATACACGCATATAATGCTCTGTTGAGTAAGAATAGACAGGAGTAAGAGCTTTTTCGTATTGTGATGCAATTAATTGGATTTTTCTTATTAAAATCCTTAATCCGTTCTCATGCATTGTCTCATTTCTCTGCGGCAGAGCCCAGTATTTTCTTAGGCAAGCAGAAGGAAATGTGCCAGATAATGATGCTGTGTCAGTTGCAGTCACTGCCAGGATGCCATTTCTTGCTAATCGCTTAATTGAGGAATCTAAGAAAAGATTTGGAGTTCCAAAAGGATCCAAATCTATGTAATCAAACCCAAAGCTCTCCAGCAGAAAGATGTTTGCGTCTTTGCTGTAAACCTGAACTTTAGCAGATTTAATTTTGTTTAGTTTAAAATTTTCTTTGATTGAGCTAACTGCGCCTTTGCTATAATCATTTATATGAATTGAGGTAATTTTGTTTTTGGATAATTCTTTTAAGAACCTAATTGACCTGACACCAGATGCTGCCAATGGATCAGCTAGCTGCATTTTAATGTTGCTTAGTGTGTTGAGCAATAAAACTGAAATTGTCCTGTTTAGAGCCATAACCGGATTGTAAAAAACAGGAAGCTGCTTGCTTATCTTGCCAAGAGCTACTTTTACTTTTGCTCTGCCTTCGTTAATTATATGAAAGTTTTGCATGACTGAGAAATTAATTATTAACTATTTAAATTAGTATGGATTTTATCTTATCTTCATTAGTAAAGCCTTTACCAATAATGTGCATAGCCCTGCTGCCAGTATAACACTAGAGAATAGAATTGCCAAATACCAGCCATTATCTGTATCTTCTGCTGCTTTCGCGGATGAAGTTTGTGCAGGTATGGCGCTTTCTGCATTTGTGACAATAACCTTACTTTCTTGTGTATTTGATGTTATTACTTTAGATGTTCTTTGAGTTTGTGTCGGCTGTAACACGGCAGTTTCTTTAACTTCCACGCAATCCTCTACAAACAGATCAATGCTTTTTTCATCGCTTAATTTTGTTCCATCATAATATGCTCTTGCTGTTATTGGATATGTTCCAGCCTTAAAGTCTCTTGGTACAGAAATCACATATCTCTTTTCTAATGCACTATTATCATCGTCATTTGCGCTGCCTTCATCTAATTCTGCATTTTCTTTTAAGTTAAATGAGAGCTCTGGCTGAGTTACCCTAAGTACCACGTCGTCTTCATCATTTTCCCCTATATTGTTTACTTTAACAGTCAGTTCAACAGATCTAGTGCATCTAACCAAAGGCGCATTTAAAGACAGTTTGCTGATTGCAAGTGCATGTGTTTTTTTGTCTATCAATAATGAAATAACAGCTGTCTGCTCATGTGTTTTTCCAGCAGAATCCTGGCCGGAAGCTTTTAATCTTAATTTGTATGCTATCTTATCTGCGTTATAAGGGATATCAAAGTTTAATGAGACTTTTTTATTGTCACCGCCATCTAAATCAAAATCCTGGCTGTCATCTTCCAAGTCATTACCATTATCTATTTTTTCTAATATTCCTTCTACACTAATATCATGTATTTCTGTGCTATCTGCAAATGAATTTCTTATTTCTACTTCAACTTTAATGCTGTCTCCAGGACGCACTTTGTCAACAGTATCGCCATTAACTACTATTTTTTTATGGCTAGGCGTGTTTACTTTTATCTTATCAAATACAAGTTTTGACAACTGAATTTCCTGTGTTGTATTAGCAACAGTAATTATGCCAAAACTAGATTGTTTATTGCCATTAGCGTCTGTTGCTGTTACATTTAAATTGTATGTTCCAATTGCTAATTGTGTTGCGTTTCTTAAAAATCCTGTACTGTTTATTGTAAAGTTAGAATTATTTACAACATAGCCAACAACGCCAGCAGCATCCGTAGCAACCAGTTGCTGTGCCACATTTTGCTTTGTAAATTCTCTCAGTTGTGTAGTTACACCAGTTGTAAAAACCGGAGCAATAGTATCAACAACAGTAATTATGCCAAAGCTTGATTGCCTGTTACCGTTAATATCAGTAGCAGTTACATTTAAATTATATGTTCCAACAGCCAGCTGAGTATTATTTCTTAAAAATCCTGTACTGTTTATTGTAAAGTTAGAATTATTTACAACATAGCCGGCAACGCCAGCAGCATCCGCAGCAACCAGTTGCTGTGCCACATTTTGTAATGCAAATTCTCTTGTTTCATTTGTAACTCCAGTTGTGAATACAGGCGAAGTAGCATCAACTGTAAAAGTATTTACGCTTAACTGAGCAGAAGGATTTCCGGCTGCATCTGTTACAGTAATTTTACAATTGCTGTGGCTTCCATCTGCCAGAGTATTGAATGTAACGGGATTGTTTCCAACAATTGCAATTGAAGTTACGCTTGAGCAATCTCCTGCATAAGATATTGCTCCTGCCTCATCTGAATTAAAAACATAATTAGGCGTGTTGTCATTAGTCGGAGTTGTAACGGCAGTTGTCTGAGTTAATGCAGGCGCAGTATTGTCAGTGTTTAACTGCCCAACTAACTGAAATTTTGGGTTGCCGCTATTATCAGCAGCCTTTGCGCACAAGAAATCTACATGATTGCCTGCAACACTAAAATCAGCTCCATTTGTAAATAGGCTGTTAAGCGTATCACTTGCATCACATGTACTGTCTGCGCTGAATCCGTATTTTAATGATGCAGCATTTAAATCTAAATCAGTAACTGTCAATTTGATTGTATCTGTTTTTACCGGAGTCGGTGATGTGCCGTCATTTATTGCAAATGCAGGCGCAGTTGTATCTGTAACAGTTACGGTTCTTGAATCAGTGTCTGATAAATAATTATTATTGCCGGCAAATAATGCCTGAACAGGGTGAATACCTAATCCTAAATTCTTAATAACACTTACTGGCGATGCTCCGGATATATCAAGAGCGCCATCAACTTTTATTTCAACTGTTCCAGAGGCAGGATCATTTAATTGCGCTTTTAAATTCACGCCTGTTCCAAATTCTATTGTCTTATCTGCAGCAGCGTTATCTATTAACATTACTGCATCTGACTGCTTTTTCTTCGCATGTGTAAGAGTATGATGTTTTTGCATCTAATGCTGCAACTTCCGGATTTGAGACTGCAGTTCCGTCTCTCTTTAATACAGGAGAAACCTGAGCTGTGCTTGCAGTGCATGTTACAGTTGACGGTGTGCCAAATGTTATTGTGTTTGATGGAGCTACTGTCAAGGTTAGTGTTGAAGGAGCTTTGTTGACGATGAAACTGATGTCGCCAGTAACTGCTGAATTTCCATTATTATCAGTTGCAGTCTGTTTCCAGATATATGAGCCTGCGCTTAATCCTGGCTGTAAAAAAGTATAAATATTTCCACTGTTTGAAGCTGTAGCTGTTGCCTGTGAACCGCCAAAATTATGCGCTATTGTTACTATGCTTATGCCATCACTGTCTTGCCATTGCACTTTGAATGAATAACTCTGGCCATTTGAATAAGTAACTTGGCTTCCTGAATAAGGATTAACATTTGAGCTGGTTGGACTGCATCCTTCATCAACTACACTATCGCAGTTATTATCTATTCCATCACAAATTTCTGTTGAAGGGATGCATGTAGGAGGGGCTATGCAATCACTTGGGCAGGTATTAGGATTTTCATTTGCATCGCAGAAATTATCTCCGCAGAACGGCCCAGGTGTTGCGCAATCTTCCGGGCATGAGAATGCATCTTCATCTGTATCACATGTAAGGTCTCCGCATGTAGCTGCAATTACAAATGGCAGATAACCATAGCCTAATGATTTAGACTGTGAATTAAAGAGATTTGCAGCACTTTTTGCCTGCAGAGAATCTGTATTTACGCTGTTAACATTTAACTCTTCTGCAAAATTATTTTTAGTATTTATTGTATTTAATGGAATTAATAATACAGCTGCAACTAACAAGATAACTGCAAAAATTCCTTTCTTGAAATTGTTGCTTGATTGTTTTCTGTTTTTAAATCTCATTTTCAAAATTTTTATCTATTCAACTGAGGGTTTGCGTTATCTCTTGCAGCCCTACCATATTTATCAAGGCTATCGCTGCTGATTTTCAAACGATCTAATAAGTCAGAGAATACTTTTTCAAATGCAGGCTTTGCTATATTATTCCTAAAATAATCACTTGCTTCCTTATTAAAGAACTTTGCATTATAAGTGAAAGATGGAACAGTATGATCATCTGTGCCATAACCTAATCTTAGGAGTCTATCAAGCAATCCATTCTTGCCTGCATCCTGGTATCGCATACCCAATGACGGTAAGCTTGGATCTCCAGCATGCAGCTCTCTATTTCCTTTACTTATATCTATAATGCCATCTACTAATTGATTGAATACAATCAAATATCTTGCAATTGAAAGAGAGCGTGTTAGTGCTACGCCATTATTATCAGCTTGTAATGCCTGCGCATTTATTATATATGCCAATTTAAGTGCTAAAGGATTAACTTCTTTCATCTCATTATTGGCATTAAGATATGTTGCACTAACAGGTTTGCCTTCAGTATCATATTTAATAGATAAATTAGAATTCAATATGGCTTCATCTGTTGGAAGGTCATCTCCTGTATACATAATTATTTTGGCTAAATCTGGCAATTGAACTGTCTCAGTTGTGCCGTCTGAATTCTTAACAGGTGTGCCTGAATAACCTAATGGCAGTTTTGGAAAATCTATGATCGGTTTTGCGGCATATTCATCTGCTTTTAAACCTGCGATTTGAGCATTTGTTAAAGGCACTGAAGGCCTACGTATATTACGACGGCTTCTGCACCCAACATCAGAAAAATTAAGTGCCAATGCCACTAATCCTGCTGCAGCTATTTTGCCTAAATAATGTGGTGAAGAATCCGGTACTTTCTTTGCTGTGCCAGTATAAGCATCATCCATGCTAATAATATCGGCCGAAGCCTGAGAAGGTTCTGCTATCGGTTCTGCTTTCTTTACACCATACTGTTGCGTATATTTTTGCGCAAATGCAAAGAATGTCTCATCAGAAATAGGACGTCTGACTTTTTTGCCATTTATAACAGCATCTTGATAAAATGAACTTGTAGCAGGATCATATCCTAATTTTATTTTCTGCAATCTTTCAAGTTCAGGCAATTTTTCGGCTTTAACAATATTTTCCAAATCTATGCCTAGTGCAGAATATGCCTTGCCAATATTACGAAAACCATTTGCTGTCTGATAATGAATGCCTTCAGATTTTTTATCCCTATTATTATTTAGTCTCATCAAAATTCCCCCAAAACTTATAGCATTTGAGCTATAATCAAATAACATTATTATCTAAAAACCCCCTTATTCCCTGAAATAATCCTAACTCATATTTAAATGTTTCTATTTATTAATTACGATAGAGTAGCAAAATCAAATAATTTGGTAATTAATATAACGTAAACTATACTCACTGACAATAATAATTGAGCAATAGCTGTCTTCTTTTAATATTGAAAGAGAGCGGTTGTGTTCAAGTATATTCTGCCTTAATTATTTTTACAAATTTTAAGTATGCATATATACAAAAAACACCAACATTTTTAAACTTAGCATTATTTTATCGTCTAAAAAACATGCTAGGTGGTATGCTGACTAATAAAACTGATAATAAAAGAAATAGTATTAATTTAATTAAACATACCACTAGATATAAAGCGAACGTGAACAAAAATGCCAGACAAACCTACAGAGCTATGCACGCGCAGCCCAATTTGTGTGGTGGTTGGGCATGTGGATCATGGAAAGACTTCTATCTTAGATAGAATTAGAAATACTTCTATTGTTAATACAGAAGCTGGCAAGATAACGCAGGCAATTGGAGCTTCTATTGTTCCATTGAGCACAATAAAAAAAGTCTGCAAAGATGCGCTTGCAAGCATGAAGATGGATTTTACAATTCCCGGGCTGCTTTTCATAGATACTCCTGGCCATGCTGCTTTTATTAACCTGAGGAAACGCGGGGGCAATATTGCAGATATCGCTATTCTTGTTGTGGATATCAATGAGGGATTTATGCCGCAGACTATTGAGGCAATAGATATCCTCAGAAGCTATAAAACACCATTCATAATTGCAGCAAATAAAATAGATTTGATTCATGGATGGAAGACTAATGTAAATAATGACAATACTAAAAATAATACCCTGGCTAAGAATATTACTTTGCAAACTCCTCAGGTTCAGGAATTATTGGATAAAAAGCTCTATGAGCTTGTCGGAAAGCTGTTTGAAGTCTCTAATATGCAGTCAGAAAGATTTGATCGAGTGCAGGATTTTACCAAGCAAATAGCAATTGTGCCATGCTCTGCCCATACAGGAGAAGGCATTCCAGAGCTTCTGATGTTTATAACCGGGTTAGCGCAGAAATTTCTTGAAAAAAATCTTTTATGTGATGTAAAAGGATATGCTGAAGGCACAATTTTAGAAGCCAAGCATGATAAAGGCATGGGTACCACAATTGACGTAATAATTCATGAAGGAAAATTAGCTGTTAATGATATTCTGGTTATTGGCGGATTAGAAAAGCCAATTGTCACAAAAGTAAAAGCTTTGTTAATTCCTGCGCCATTGGCTGAGATGCGTGACAGAAAAACAAAGTTTAATGCTGTCAAACAAGTTAATGCTGCAACAGGAGTTAAGATAAGTGCGCTGGATATAGGTGAGGTTATTGCCGGTATGCCAATAAAAAGCTGCTCAAAAAATGATCTGCCAAAAGTCACTGCACAAATACAGGAAGAGGTTGAGAAAGTAATAGTTAATACTGATAACGAGGGCATTGTAATAAAGGCAGATACTCTTGGAAGCTTAGAGGCATTGCAGACGTTATTAAGACAGCATGAGATAAAGATTAAGAAAGCGGGAGTAGGCAATATTGGAAAGAAAGACATTATAGATGCAGAAGCTAATTACTCAAAATCTCCGTTGATTAGCATTGTTCTTGGTTTTAATGTCAAAGATGAGTCTGGATTGTGCAATGAGTACGTAAAAATTTTAACAAACAATATTATTTATAAATTGATTGAAGATTTCCAGGCATGGCAGGCGCAGGAAAAGAAAAATCTTGAAAAAGCAATGCTAAGCGATGTTGTAATGCCATGCAGGCTTAAGTTTCTTCCAGGATATGTTTTCAGGCAGAATAATCCTGCTGTAGTCGGCATAGAAGTTTTAGCCGGTAAATTGGTAACAGGGATTTCTTTGATGAAGAAAGACACCAAAGACGGAAAAGCAATCACAAAAGTTAATGCTATACAAATAGAAAAAGAGAGTGTTACAGAGTTGAATGCCGGAAAGCAGGCAGCTGTTTCTTTAGGGGATGTGACAGTCGGCAGGCAGATTCATGAAGGCGATATTTTTTATTCAGTAATTCCAGAACAGAATTTCAGGAAGTTAAAAGAACTGAAACATCTGCTTTCTGAGAATGAGAAAAATATATTGAAAGAGATTGCTGAGATAATGAGGAAGGTTAATCCTGTTTGGGGAGTATGAGTATTATTGCTGTTAAATATCATATTAATTCCTATTCAATACTTTCAACGTCTTTTTCTAGCCTATCTAGATAATTCTTCATTCCCTCAATCTGTCTCAACTTAGTATGCCTAAATAAGAACTCTCTAAATCTGTTGTCTATCCTTACGCCAAAATTCTGCAACCCTGAGTTAAGCTTGCCATATAGCTTTTTTCCTTCAGCATCTAAGTCAGTCAGTATTATTACTGAAGGCCTTTCTCCAGTGAGTTTTTTTGCTTTGCCATAAACAGCTGCAACTTTCTCTACAACTGCATACAATGGACGCCTGTTGAGAATGATTATATTATTAATACCTAAGTCCTCAAGCGCTTTTTTGTCTTTAATGCCTTCAACAATTATAAGTGTGTTATTGTCAATTATCTTGTCTATAAATTCATGTATTTGCAGTAATTCTTGCGCATCATAATACTTAACCATAAAGGATTAAAATAATACAAACATTTAAATTATTATGGTTTTATAATAAACTATTACTGAGGGGGTAATATGGGTAATGTAAGCTTAAGCATTGCGCTTAATCATTATAAGAGAAAAGATGTGCAGGAAGAGATGATAGCTGTTGCCAAAAACAGGGAGATAGTCGGCAGCTTTAACGGTGAAGCATTTTCAAAGCGCCCTGATGTATTGCAGTATCCAAATGACATAATCGAGCAGGTAAAGCAGGGAGTAACCAGCTTTCATATGTCAGAAGAGCACTGGAGCAATGTGCAAAGGCTTTCTCCCATGCTGAAAAGACAGGAGATTGATGCATTAAGAAGTGGTTGGGATCTGGTTATAGATATTGACTGCAAAGATTTGCATTACAGCAAATTTGCAGGTTATGTTCTTGTTGAAGCCCTGAAACACCATAATATAAAAAATATTTCTGTGAAGTTTTCTGGCAACCATGGATTCCATATAGCTATACCTTTTGAAGCTTTTCCTAAGACAATTAATAATAAGCCGATTCAGATGCTTTTTCCAGAAGCACCGAGAGTAATTGCGAATTATCTGAAGGGTTTTACATCAAAGTATCTTGCCAAGAAGATACTTGAGTTTGAGAATTTGGATGCAATTGCAAAAAGATTTGATAAAAAAACAGAGGAGCTAATAAAAAATGAGAAATTTGACCCATGGAACATAATATCTCTGGATACTGTTTTGTTAGCAAGCAGACACTTATACAGAATGCCTTATAGCTTAAATGAAAAATCTGGGTTAATTTCTTTGCCAGTTGATCCTGATAAGATATTAGAGTTTGATAAAAAAGAAGCAGAGCCAAACAATCTTAAGATAAGTGAGTTTAAGTTTTTGGATGAGAAGAAAGTAGTGCATGGAGAAGCTACCCAGCTTATTTTGCAGGCATATGATTACAATACTAGGCATCCAATTGAAGCATCACAGCTGTTAAGCGATCCCAATAAGATATATTCTATTTTAAAATCAGGTGAACAGAAGAACTTTGAAGAGCTTACTGCTGCAATCCCAGAAGATTTCTTTCCGCCGTGCATGAAGATAATATTGAATGGGATGCAGGATGGAAGAAAGAGGGCATTGTTCATACTTGTGAATTTTCTCTCCAGCTGCGGATATGGGTATGAGAAAATTGAGGAGATGCTGTATGCATGGAACAAGAAGAATCCAGAAGAGATGAGAGAGGTTTATCTGGTTGGGCAATTGCGTTATCACAAACAGCAGAACAAGAAGATCCTGCCGCCTAACTGTCCACATACAGGCGCTGTGCATTACAAGGATATAGGGGTATGCCAGCCAGATAATCTCTGTATGACAATTAAGAATCCTGTGCAGTATGCAAAGAAGAAAGCATGGTTAGTAAATAGGCAGAAGAAAGAGGATGAAGGTAATGCAACAGGTAAATGGAGCGAAGAGAGAAAAGAGAAGATGAAGAAGCTTCGTGAAGAGCGCAAGATGTTCAAGGAAGAGGTAAAGCGCAAGAAGAATGCCGGGGAGCTTGAGTAAGACATAAATTTAAATATTAAGCACGTTTTTATTGGGTTATAGCTAGTCATTTGGTTTTATTTAGTTCAGATATATAGCTTAAATTAGATAATGAGATTATTTTATGCTCGGGGGAACCTAAATGGTTAATTTGCTGTTAAAATTTGTTGAGAATAAGAAGAATCCTAGCGAAGCTGCTATTGCATTTAACAACAAGAAAGCATGCCTTGTGCATAAGCAGGCAGGCATAAAGCCTCAAAAAGGAGAATATTGGGAATGCTTCCTATGGGCTGATTATGACAAATTCTGCCTGGTAAAGCCATTTAAGAAAATTGAGGAAAAAGAGGTAGATGCTGCCAGGAAACGAGTCGAGAAGTTCAATGAAGATTTAGCAGCTTTGGAGAAATATAAGAAAGCAAATTCTGAGATATTTACAAAGATTGTGTTTGATAATGAAAATAAGCCATACCTTTTATCCAGTATGCCATCTAAGAAATTAAAAGAAAAATTCCCTGATTATATAATAAAGAAAAACGGAGATAAAATACTTGCTAGGCCAATCTTATCAAAAGAAGACAGGGCAGAGTGGCAGAAGAGCAGATGACAGTTATTTTAAGTTAGTTGCCAGTATTACCGGCTTCTAAGGTTTGATATCTTGTTCTAGCATTACCTGCAGCTTCCGTATATAGGGTGTTCCTTCTTTCTGGATTATTGCCAGAATATTTTGGAATAATGCTGTTTAGTTTTAATCCTGTAAACTCTACCCCTTTAAGTGATTCAATTAATTTAGCTTTAATGTCTGCTGGTGTCAGGTTTTTTGACGTATTTCCATGATCTATTAACTCTGTAAATAATTTAACTGCCTGTTGATATTTCATAAGTGCATCTTGGTAATATTCAATTATCTTGGTTTTTAAGCTATCACTTAACTCATCTCTTCTTGATATGTCTTTGTCATCTTGTGTGGCTATTGTTATAGCATCTTCTCCTAACTCTTCAGCGCGTTTTGCAAACTCCACTAAATTATCTGCAATATATTTATTGCTAAAAGCGATTGCTGCCTTATCTTTAATTTCTACTGCATTGTGCAAGAGCATCTTATCATTAGACAATAATATGTAACCAGTTAATAGCCTCTCTTCCTGCTCCTTATATGTGTTTCTACCTAAGGATCTTAGTATTGTGCTTGTAATCTTTGCAAGGCTTTTGAGAGCAGCCATATAATGGTTAGGTAAATCTCTGTTACTTCTATCCTGTCCGCATCTTAGACCAAAATATTCAACCTCTACAAATGCAAATTTATATGCAAGCTCTAATAATCTTTTATCTTGATCTTGAGTTTCTGATGCACGGTATAATTCATCTCTTACTGTATCAAAAGCCAAAACAACATATTCTATCTTAGTAGGATCAAGTTTAATCTCTTTCCTATTCTGAAGCGTCGCACTCAAGTGCAGCTTTACAGTTTTTATAACATAATCAGGAACTTCACCATAACTAATATCAGAAGATGGAAGCATTCCTGCCCTTATTACAACACTTATAGTTTTATCAATAATATTTTCCAGATCTTTGCTAATATGGCCAGTAGAATGATCTAATGCAGCATTACTATTACCATCCTCTTTCTGCAAAACTGTTTGTTGCATAAATTAATGTTTCTGGACACTTATTTATAAAGCTTCTGACACATTTATCGGAAGTTTAACACTTTTAAATAGAATTACTTATGTTATTATTTCAGCTTAGAAAGCACATCTTTAACCGTTAATAATTCTTCCTTGCCAGTCTTCATGTCCCTTAGCTTTACTTTCTTCTCAGCAAGCTCTTTTTCTCCTACAAAGATTACAAAAGGGATGTTCAACGCAGAAGCGTAATCTAAATTTTTGCTGATTCCACGCTCATTCAGGTCCATGTCTGCGTTTATTCCTGCGTTTCTCAATTGCTCAAGAATTTTTAATGATTCTTTAATTGTTTTGATTGGGATAACATATACCTGAGTTACTGTCTTTTTAACATCTGTTTCTTTTTCCTGTTTCTTTTGTTTCAATACTTCTGTTATCGGCTCAATGCCAAAGCTGATGCCAACAGCAGGATACTCTTTGTTATTTCCTATAAACAGTCCGATCATCTTGTCATATCTTCCTCCTGCAGCTAAGCTTGAAGTGAAATTGATCTTCATTCTTTCTTTTTCGCTCAAAAACACTTCAAATACCGTTCCAGTGTAATATGCAAGGCCGCGAGCTAAGCTGATTGAAAATTCAACACTTTTCTGATCCACATAACTCAATAGCTGCTCAATCTCATTCAGCCCTTCAATGCCAGAATTTGTTTTTATGATTTTTCTTAACTTTTCAACTTTTTCTGCATTTGTGCCTTTTGTGCTGAATATCCTCAATAATTCATCAACTAACTTTCCTTTGATGCCTTTCTGCCGGAGTTCTTTCTCTATTTCTTTTAAATCAACTTTCTTCAGCTTGTCAACTGCAAGAATCACATCAATGAACTTGTCTTCAGGAACCTGTAATCCTGCTAATACACCATCAAGAACTTTTCTGTTGTTGATTTCTATTATCACATCAACATCAATCTCTTTAAAAAATGCCTGTGCAATCTTAACACATTCAGCATCTGCTAACATTGTCTTTGCTCCAACTACATCAACATCACTTTGTGTGAACTGTCTCAATCTGCCTGCCTTAATTGGACCATCTCTAAACACTTCTCCAACCTGATAACGCTTAAAAGGCAGCCTTAAATTAGGATTCATTGCAAGAAATCTTGATAATGGAACTGTTAGGTCATACCTTAAAGCTAAATCCCTGTCTCCCTGATCTTTGAGCTTAAAAGTTTCTTTCAAAATCTCTGCGCCGCCTGCGTATTTTGCTGAGAGAACATCAAAGCGTTCGAGTACAGGTGTATCTAACGGAGAGAATCCAAATGTTTCAAATATCTTTATGAGCTTTGAGATGATCTCCTGCCTTGGAATCTTTTGTTCAGGCGGAAAGTCTTTTGCTCCTTTTGGCGTGTCTATGTCCATGGTAATCAGCTAAAATTGCCTTATTAATTATGCCTTAATATTATTTCAAATAAGATTAATCAACTAGATAAACGCCCTGATTTATTAATGTTTTGGGAGAGTATATAAGGAATATATAGAAATGATATAATAAAAAACAAAGTGTATTTATCCTTACTTCACAATATAAAAGACTTTTGCAATTTGAGCAGAATATTAAAAAATAGCAAAGTATTTACAAGAAAGGATTTAGGTTTTAATTAGTCAGTATTCTACTTATTTCATCCCTTTTGCCATCTTCAGCGCAGCAATAGCAACTTCCTGCTGCCTGTTGTCTGGCTTTTTTGTCGTAAGGAGCTGCATCCCTATACCTGGGAGAATAAAAGCTTTCATCAGAAGGTTATTGCTGTACTTTGCGCTCAGTTTTAGAAGCTCGTAAGAGACTCCAGCAACGATCGGGATGAATAATACTCTTACTGGAAACAGCACAAGTTTTTGCAGCCAAAAATTATATGCTTTAATTGCAGGAAACAGATAAAACATTATGCTTGGAATAACTGAAAGAATGAATATGCTGACCACAAAAACCATCATTATGAATGCAGTGCCGCATCTTGGGTGCATGGTTGGAAATTTTTTGCAGTTCTTGACTGTCAATACTAAATTTGCTTCATGACAATATACTGCCCTGTGCTCTGCACCATGGTATTGGAACAATCTCTTGACGTCTTTCATAAAAGAAATTACCAGGATGTATGCAATAAATAGCGTAATTTTAATCAACCCATCTACTAAATTAAACAAGAATGGCTTTGAAGCTTCTCTTACTCCAAATAAATCTGTCAGGAAATAAGGCAGTGCAACAAAGAATAATATCACAAATCCTAAACTTGTTAGAATGAGCATAACAAGCTCAGTTGCTGAAAACTCTTCTTCCTCTTCAATAAACTGGTTTGCGCTCCAGATCAATGCCTGCATTCCAATTATCATCATTTCAATCAGATTAGCAATGCCGCGAATAAAAGGCCAATACATAAAGCCATATTTGTACTTTCTTAATTTCTGTCTCTTTGTAACAATTTTGCCTTTCTCATTTCTGACAGCAATGGCAATATTTCTGGAAGCTTTCATCATAACGCCTTCAATCACTGCCTGGCCGCCTATGCTTATGTTTTTCTTGGACATAGCTCATGTTAATAGCGAAAGATATATAAATATAGTTATTATATAATATTCCAATATGAACGAAACAGTAACTATATCTAAGCGAGAATATGACGATCTAAAAAGATTTGAGAAAGTAGATAAGGAACTATTGCAGGATATAGCACATGGCATAAAGGATATATTAGAAGGCAAGATCAAAGAAATCTAATGGTTTTGCATGATTCTTTTTATTGTATCTTTGTAGATATCTAGATTAATCTTAATCAAGTCTATCTCATTCTGCTGTGCCTTTTTGTCTGTTATAGTAACTAAGAACACAGCTGAATGTTCATCATATACTAAAAAAATAATTCTCTTGCCGTCAAACTTCTTTTCACGAAAAAAGTTATAGCCTAATGGCTTTCCTGAATAAGGCTCTATTTTTAGCTGCTGCTCAAATTTGAAAACCCTTTCTTGTTCAGCTCTATCGAGCTTACTGAGCTTCTTCTCATACCATTCTGAACGGAATACGCGATACATAAGTATAGAGAATCGATAATATTATAAAAACCTTGCCGTAGAAACTATTTTTACATCATCGCAAATCCTTCTTCATGCTCTCAAACTGCTTTTTAGTAATCTTGCCTGTTGCATATCTTTTCTTAAGAATATCTATAGCTTTTCTTTGTATTTCCGTGTCTTGCTTGTCTGCTTTTCTATTCCCCAAAATATAAGCCAGATAAGAAGCTCTATCGCAACTATCATCAGGATCATAGGCAATGCCATAATAAGTATCACTGCAAGGACTATCACAACTATCCAAAACAAAATGCCATACTTCCTCTGGTATCTTTTGATGTCCATAGCAAAAAGCAGATACCTATTTAAAGCTTTTTTATTTATCTTGCGCTTATGAAATACATATTCCTATTATCAGGCGAAAATGTGAAGTTTGCAGCGGCTGAAGCCAAGGCATTATTTAATGTTAAGGATGCTAAATTAAACAGCAGAGCCTTGATTGCAGAAATAAATGATTTTGACATGATAAAAGCTGCTGATCTTGCATACACCCATAGAATTTGTGAATATTTGTTTGATGCAACTAATGCAAATGTTATTAATAAAACAAAGAAATTTAATTTTCAAACTATTTACAAAAACAATTTTGCGGTAAGAATCATAAATACCGGAAATGAAGAATCTAAATTTACTGAAAAACAGCTTGGCAGCATTATCTGGAGGAATCTGGGCGCAAATAAAATCAAGCCAAGAGTAAAGCTAGAAAATTCTTCCACACAAATTGACTTCATTTTTTCTCAAGATAATTTTTTTTGCGGTAAATTAATTTTAAAGTCAGAGCATGATTTTGAGCAAAGAAAAGCCCATAAAAGAAAAGTCCTTCATCCCAGCAGTTTGCATCCAAAATTAGCAAGAGGGATGGTTAATTTATTAGGCGCAGACAAAGGCAATAAAGCAGATAAGAAAAATAAGACTAAAGACTCTGTTATCTGCGACTCATTTGTCGGCACAGGCGGAATCTTAATAGAAGCCGGTCTGCTTGGCTACAAAACAATTGGATTTGACATAAATAAATGGATGGTAAAGGCTGCAAATGAGAATCTGAAGAGTTATAAGATTAAAAATTATAAGATAATAAATACGGATGCGTTAGAAATTAGCAATTATAAGACTAAATCAGGAAATATCAAGTACATTTGCACAGATTTGCCTTATGCCATAAACACTAAGGAAGTTGATATACTAAAATTATATGCCTCATTTTTTGCATTGTTAAGAAAAATCAGAGTTAAGAGAGCAGTTATTGGACTGCCTTATTTTACAAATTATAAGAATATTAATTACAAAAAATTAATTGCATCAAATAAATTAAAATGCCCGGCTGAGTTTGAATTCTATATACATAAAAACCTGAGAAAAAAAGTTTTTGTAATTGAAAGCTAGATTCTGATTATACTCTCTAAGCAGGTATAATCCTAATTCCGTGCTTGTCTTTTGTCAGAAGCCCTTCCTTTCCTGCAGTAATATGGCATTCTTCTGCAATCTCGCCTGGAATTCTAACAGCTATGCTGTTACCCCATTTATAAAAAATTAAAAACGCAAAAGTCTAATTGAAGATAATTGAAGTACGTATTAAGTTACCTCTACAAAGCCAGAGCAGTGGCTTCGTCTCAAGTCGGAAATTTATATACTGCGTATACAAATTTTCGCCTTTCGACCGTCGCCTGCAAACATTTGCAAGTTAAGTTAATTGACCTTCGCTCCATGGAACATCGCTCAGGTCTCGCTGGTCATAGTGATTATGTTTGCAAAATTGGCGACGTCAGCCACTGCTCTGGCTTTTGTGTTCTTAACTTCTATGAGAATTTTTAATTAAGTGAGAAAGCTGTATCGGCTTTCATCACCTAACTTCTTTGTGTTTGGTATTACATTTAAATATCACCTTGTAT
>JACPBN010000090.1 GCA_016180275.1 Candidatus Woesearchaeota archaeon | reverse complement strand
GAAAACATATCTATCGACAGTTTGCATGCCAAATTAGGTATCTTCTTATTCTCTTCTTCAGTTATCTTGATCAAGCCGATTCCTTCTAGGTATTTTATGTTCCTGAAAACAACTTCGTAAGGTTTGTCAAGCTCCTTGGCAAGCTGATATATGTTCTTGATATTATTTTTATAGATTCGCTGCAACAGCTTTATCCTTTCAGGGCTGAATACCTTGCTAAAAGTCTCTGGTGTCATCACTATCCCTTTTTCAGGCTTGTCCAAGGTCCCTTTTGCTATCTTTTTATTAAGATCCTTATTATATCTGCTTATCGATTCAACGACCTTGATATTGCAGTTCATATTCATCATCTCCTACTCAAATTTTACAGTTTGCTTAAATTCTTCTTTTAACATCTTTTCACTTATCTCTTTGATAAGTTTTTCAGCTTCATGAAAAGTTAACTCCATTCTTTTTACTTCATCTCTATCATAAATATGGATATGGCTTCCTTTTTGCCCATCATGGAGGTAATTATCTATTCTGCATATCTCAACCCATTTTCCTTCATCAAAATACAGCATCTGAAATGCCCATTTCAATAATTCATGATATTCTTTAGGAGATTCTCTCTTCATCAATGTTTTTACAAGCCTTACATTTTCACTGTAAAACTCATTTAATCCGTCAATTAGTATCTTCATCTAGGTCTCCTATATATGACTTAGTAAGTCATATATTTAAATATTTCGGTAAAATTAGTGTAATTTACTGAAATTATCTTAGAATCCCAGCACTTCAGCAATATATGCCATCTCTGGGCCGCCGCTCTGGTCGCCGATTATAACTCCATTGCTATTGCAAACTATTCCGGACTTTACAAATGGATTGCCCATGTTTACAGTACATGTCTCGCTGTCAACACCAAGAATATCCTTTATGTGCTGAATCTCATTCTGTGTAGCATCTGTATTAACTAAGCATGCTTTTTTATTTAAAACTCCTAAAGCTCCGACTGCATCCAGCTCAGCAATCTTTCCGGTTTTAACTGGCACGCCTAATGCATCTTTAATTGCTTTTATCTCTGCGGCAGAAAACTCCTCATTGACTAAAGCCCCTTTATCATTGCAAAGAATATTATTGCCTAATGCAGTAAGATGCGTTTTTATTATCTTATAATCTATCTTTAATTTATCCAGCTTGGCTAGTTCATTATCAAATATAATTCCAGGAATTAACAGTTTATTAGAATTGCCTGCGCAAAACACACCAACCATTGAAGTTCCTGCTATATTTAGCTGGTGCACAGGCACTTTAAGGACTTTCTTTATCTGCGCAATTTCCTGTGCAGCTACATCTAATCCAACCAAGCAATACTTCTCTGATGCAAACATATATAATCCAATATTTGGATTTCCATTGAAATTTGTGACTAAAACTTTCATAAATAGAGAATACTCTGGCATCATTTAAAAAGCTTGCTTAAAAAGTAGGTGCATAGCAGCTGCCGCCAATTTAGTTGGCACAAATCCAGTAACAAAGAGAATGTTGCGACGGGCAATACAATAAAGCTACGAATCAACTAATGCAACATGCAATGCTTTTCTATTCTCACATTTGCTAAATACAATGTAGAGGAGGAGCAACTCTTCATCT
Organism: Candidatus Woesearchaeota archaeon; assembly: GCA_016180275.1. Taxonomy (GTDB): domain Archaea; phylum Nanobdellota; class Nanobdellia; order Woesearchaeales; family UBA10200; genus UBA10200. The sequence continues at coordinate 11,462 of JACPBN010000090.1, read as the reverse complement.
GATTAATGTAAGTGCCAACTGCGGCAGCTGCTTCGTAAATCTTTACTATGCACATACTTAAAAAAAAGTTATAAACAAGACTGCCTCTAAATATGTCAAATTAAAATTTATCTTATCGCATCTAAGAAAATTAGCGAAATAAAAAACTCTCTACTTCCCTTTACCCTTGCATTTGTCGCAGTACAATCTCAGCTTATGCCCTGCCTCAAATCTTCTTCCACAAGCTAAGCATTTGATCAGTCTCTTGAATAACTTAGGTTTGCTCTTTTTTGCCTTCTTTAACATCATTTTTATTCCTCCTCTGCATTTTTGTGTTGCTGTCTCTTTAAACTATAAACATTAACTTTATTACTCTGCTAAGAAGCCTGCTCTCCTAATTCTTTCCCAACCTTCTCATGTGCCTGCTGTGTCAACAATTGTATCTCAATCTCTCCAAAAGGAACTTCCTGATTAATATCAATCTTTCTTGCATTGCTTAAATGCAGTAACGGAATGAATGTATAAACTTTATCCTCTTTTGTATCACTAGGCAAAAGCTGTGTAAATGTTAGTTTAGTGTTTTTATTTGTCAGAAAGTAGCTTTTTATTCTTGCAAACACTTCATAAATCATCATGCTGATCTCTTTTTTCTTTTTAGGCGCAACAAAAGCTTGTGCAGGCAGGTCTCTTAATACTCTCCTGCGTTTGACTTCCATTGCTTTCTGCAATGCTTCTATCAAATCATAAATCGAAACTTTTCTATTGCGCATTGCAGGCGTTCTTGGCAGTAACTTCATCTCTTCAGGAGACAGCTTAAACTGCTGCGCTATTTGCTGCGCAGTTAAATCTGCGCCATAATCTAAATCATCTCCGCCCTCGCTCTGCGCAAATAAGCTGTCAAGATAATCCAAATCTTCTCCTACTAACCTATTTGATTTGATTTTCAATAATAACGCAGCTGCAAGCACAATCTTGCCAGAAATCCTAAAATCAAGCTCTTTCAATGTTTGTATAATCTCAAGGTATTTATGCGATAATAAAGTAATATCTATGTCCCAAGGATTCATCTGGTTAGTTCTGACCAGTTCAAGAATAATTGACTGCCAGCTGATTTCATCTTTGTCAAACAGCAGCTCAAATATGCCTTCTTGGCTGGTTATGATGATTCTGCCTTGTTCTTTCTCAGCAGTTATTCTTTTGTTCTCAAGCTTTGGTGCTTCAGTATAAGAAAGAAGTTCCAGGTTATCTCCTTTATTTAACATCTCTGCATTATTAGCAATACCGTTATCAACATCTTTTTTTTCTGCCATACTAAATCTTCAGCATTACTTATATTTAAAAGTTGCGAAATTGACATTTATATATTTTATAATGTTAAAATTTGCAACGGCATCCCTCAAAAACAACAAATTTTATATACCTTCGCAGTTAAAAATTACCCTATGTTCAAATTCCTGAAAGAAAAACTGAAAAGTACAATTAGCACAATAACAGAGAAGTTTAATGCTGTGGCTAAAGAGGAGATTATTGAGGAAGAAGTTAAAGCAGAGCAGCCTGTTTCATCCAAACAGACAGAACAGCAGCTTTCACAACAGCAATTGCCAGAGACAAAACCAGAAATAACATCTAAATCAGAGATAATGCCTGAACCAGAAACAAAACTAGTTGTAAAGCAGGAACAAAAAATAGAAAAACCTATGGAAAAAAAGGATCAACTAACCTTTCAATTGCCTGTTGCTGATCAAAAACCACAGCAAAAAACTCAGCAACAATCTCAAAAAAAACCGCAGTTGGAACAGCCTAAAGAAAAGAAAAAGCTAAAACAAGATGAGCCAAAAGTTGTTCCTAAGAAAAAAGTAGATTACAAATTTGAAGAAAAGCAATTAGGTGTTTCTTCTGAACCATCTATTATAAATGATATTAAAGAAGATGAAATTAAACCTGTAGAGATTGAAAGGCCTTCTTTTGAAGTTGAGTCAAAAGACATAGGGCGCACATTTATAGAAGTAGAAAATAAAGCAGTTGAAGAAAATTTAAATGAGCAAAAACCAGATGAACTTCAGGAACTGACAGAATCAAAAAAAGTAATCGAGGAAGAAGAAAAACAAGGTTTTTTCTCAAAGCTTAAATCTAAATTTTTTGCTAAAAAAGAAGAGTTTGCAGTTAAAGTAGGGCAAAAACAAGAAGAACAGCTGGTAACAATGCCAACTGCTCAAAAAATACCCATAAAAAAAGTACAGACGTCTGAAGAAAAACAAAAAATAGAAACAATTGCATCATCGCAACAAAAAACCATAGAAAAAATTTCAGACCCAATAAAAACACACTCTGAAATTTCACTGCCACAAAAAGAAACATCTCTGGCTTCACAAAAGCCTGCTCAGGAAATAATTCAGGAAGAAGCCAAAGGTTTTTTCTCAAAAATAAAGCAAAAAGTAACAGCTAAACGTCTTGATGAGAAACAATTTGAAGGCTTGTTCTGGGAGCTGGAAGTTGCTTTATTAGAAAACAATGTGGCAGTTGAAGTAATTGAAAAAATAAAGCTTGATTTGAAGCAAACGCTTGTAGATAAGCCAATAACTAGGACAAAAGTAGATGCTGCTATCTTGACCTCATTAAAACAGAGCATTGAATCATTATTTGATATTCCTTCGATAGGCCTCCTAGAAAAAATAAAAACTAAGCGCCAGAATGAAAATGCGCCTTACGTTATCTGTTTTTTTGGGATTAATGGTTCCGGGAAAACTACCAGCATAGCAAAAATTTCCAAATATTTTCTTGCAAATAAGCAAACTGTTGTATTGGCAGCAGCAGACACTTTCAGGGCAGCAGCAATTGACCAGCTGCAGTTGCATGCAAACGCTCTTGGTATCAGAATGATTAAGCATGACTATGGCTCAGATCCGGCTGCTGTAGCATTTGATGCAATTGCCCATGCAAAAGCCCATAACATTGATGTTGTGCTCATAGATACTGCTGGCAGGATGCATAGCAATACAAACCTTGTAGATGAAATGAAGAAGATTGTTAGAGTTTCAAAGCCGGATTTAAAAATATTTGTTGGCGAAGCAATAGTTGGCAATGATGCAGTCGAGCAATGCAAGCAATTTAATGCAGCAGTAGGCATTGACGGCATTGTTCTTGCAAAAGCAGATGTGGATGAGAAAGGCGGCGCAGCAATCTCAATAAGCTACGTTACAAAAAAACCGATAATATTCTTGGGTGTCGGGCAATCTTACGAAGACCTGGAGTTGTTCGATAAAGAGAAGATAATTGCGAGTGTTGGGCTGGAAACCTAAAGGTTTATATATTCTGCTCTCTTAACTTACAAAACAATGGCAAATAATCTAAATAATTCATTGGATTTTAAAACTGCATTTAAGTATCCTTTCAACAGGCCGATTGGTATGCTGAATATCCTGTGGCTATTATTGCCTATATTAGGATCCTTTGCAAATTACGGTTATTTAGTTGTTATTATAAGACAATTTCTTAATAATGACTTTAAGGAATTGCCTGAATTCAATTTTAAAGATAATTTGAGTCTTGGTTTTTTTATGTTTTTAAAGACAATTCCCTTTATTCTGGTATTTGTTGTAATTCAGGCCATTTCTACTATGTTTAACCCACTTATAGGGATTTTAGTCATTTTGTTTATTAGCCTATTTATTCTCCCAATCCTGTACATAAATTTTATTAAGAATGGCACTGTAGGATCTTTTTTTGATTTTAATGCTATCGTGCCTGTGTTTAATAATTTTGGCGAGTATTTAATTGTTTTACTGAAAACTGTAGGGCTAGCTATTTTATTTCTTCTTATGGTGCTTATCTTAGTTGGATTTCCGGCGATGATATTCACTCAGAATATATTCTATGCAGACTTTTATAGAAAATATGTAAAATAGGATTTATTCCACTGAGATTATTTTTTATAAATTATTCATACATCTCAACTTTGCCGTCATGATATATCCCTTTCTCCAGCTTAACAGGTCTCCAGTCATCTTCAACCAGCTCTGCATTCAGCCATTCAGCTAATTCTTTTGGATTACCTATGGTTGCAGACAAGCCAATAATGTGTATTTTCTTTAACATCATTTTCATCATGGTAATAATTATTTCTAATGTAGGTCCGCGGTCTGCATCATTCAATAAATGTATTTCGTCAATTATTACTGTTCTGACTTCTTTCAGCCAAGGTGCATGGTGCCTAATGAGCGAATCTATTTTTTCAGGCGTTACTAACAAAAGATCATATCTTTCCAAATAAGAATCAGTCTTGTCAAAATCACCTATGGATAGCGCAACTCTAAACAACTCTCTGTTTGCTTCCTTATTATCATACTTTCTCCTAAACTCATTATACTTCTCGGAGGCAAGCGCCTTTAACGGTACAATATAAACACATTTTCCTTCTCTGTTAAGAATGCTTTTTACAAAAGCCATCTCAGCAATTAATGTCTTGCCTGATGCAGTCGGCGTGCAGATTAGCAAATTCTTATTTTCTAACAAGCCTGCTTTAATCGCTTTTACTTGTGCTTGCCTTAACTCAGAAATATTCTCTGCAACTAATATCTCATATAATTCTATAGGTATTTTATCTTTTAGTTTCTCCAGTTTCATATTAATCCGTGTTAACAAGAATTAGTTATATCTTTAAGTATTTTTTCAATTATTTTTAATGAAATATAGAAAATTATATCTAATTACTATTATCAGAACAGCGCTTCTCCTTTCATCTCCTTCGGCACTTTCAATCCCATCACTTTCAGCACAGTCGCAGCAATATTGCTTAATCCTGCTTTCACATATCTGCCGTGCAGATTCTCCAAATTCATTACTTTTTTCTTTAATTTTATTTTCCTAAGTTTAGGATCATTTGACATCAGATAAAAAGTTACAGGATTATTGCCGTGCGCAGGCATTGGCTCTCCGTTCGGATAAAGCATGACTTCGGCATTCCCATGATCAGAAGTTAGCATCACAACATAATTCTTTGTCAATGCAGTATGTATTACTTTGCCTATGCAATCATCTACTGCTTCCAGGCATTTGACAGTTGCTTTGAAATTGCCTGAATGCCCAACTAAATCTGCATTAGCATAATTTAGCAATATAAAATCAAATTTCTCAGTTAAAATTTCTTTAATAACTCTCTCACTTAATTGAGGGGCACTCATCTCTGGCTTTTCAGCATAACTAGCTACTTTATGGCTTTCTATTAATATGCGTTCTTCATTCTTATAAGGAATCTCAACCTGGGAGTTAAAGAAATATGTTACATGAGGGTATTTCTCTGTTTCTGCTATTCTAAGCTGCCTTAATCCATGGTTTGCAAGAATCTCGCCTAGATTATTTTTCACAACTTTCTGCTGGAATGCAACTGGCAGCTTTAATTCCCTATCATACTCGCTCATGCACACAAAATAAAGATTTAGGTTCTTGACAGCAAACCCATTGAAATTCTTTTTTGCAAAAGCATAAGTGAGCTGCCTTGCCCTGTCGCTCCTAAAATTCCAGAATACAACGCTGTCATTCTCCTTAATTATACCAACTGGCTTCTGGTCATCTCCCACAAACACTATTGGCTTAATATAATAATCACTTTGCACCCTTGTCTTATACGCATTTTGAATTGCAGCAAAAGCATCTCTTTCATAAGTTCCTTTGCCGTGCACAATCATATCATAAGCTTCTTTTGTTCTGTGGTAATTCTTGTCTCTATCTAATGCAAAATACCTTCCGCACATTGAAGCAAGCTTCCCAACTCCGATCTTTTTTGTCTTCTGCGCAAACTCCTTGAGGAATTCTGCTGCGCTTTTCTCTGGCACATCTCTCCCATCAAGAAATGCATGCACATAAACTTCCTTTAATCTGTTGCGTTTAGCAAGCTCAAGCAATGCATAGAGATGGTGCACTGCGCCATGTACGCCTTCATCACTAAATAGCCCCATAAGATGCAATGTACTGTTTTTTTTCTTGCAGTTTTCTATTGCTTCCAGCAAGATTTTATTCTTAAAAAAATCTCCTTCCCTTATGCTCTTGTTTATATCTTCCATTGGCTGGAACACAATTCTTCCTGCGCCCATTGTAAGATGTCCAACTTCACTGCCTCCTTGCGTTCCTTCAGGAACTCCAACAGCATTTCCATCTGTCTTCAATATTGTGCGGAGAAAATTCCTGTCAAAATATTTATGGTTGGGCAGATTAGCTGCAAGAACGGCATTTCCATACTTATTCCTAGAATATCCCCAGCCGTCTCTTACTATCAATAGGACTTTATGTTTTGGTTTCATATGTTAGGCAATCTCCTTTCAACATCTAATCCTTCTTTTCATCTTCAATCAATCTATCCCTTCTCGCAGCAACCATGCTTAGCATCACTTCCTCGACCATCTCAGGATGATTTGCGAAAAACTCTCCGCTTTTCTGCCTAATCTCCTCTTCAGTCTTGCAGTTTTTTAAAGCTTCAAAATACTCTGGCTTGCTTCTAAATAGATCTTCCTGGAACTTTAGCATTGTCTTAAATGCCTCTTCCAAGCTTTTTTCTTTCATAAAAACTTTGTTCATTGCCTCTAGTTTTCCTTGTGGCGTGTCTGGTATCTTGCTTACAAATTCTTTCAGTTCCTTTATGGTTGGCATATTAGTTCACCTCTAGTAATAATCTAAATGATGTGCTAAATACAATATGGCTATCACAAATACTATTTAAAAGTTCTGCAATTAAGCATCTGCATATAGTTTCAGATAATACATAATATCTTCTATAGCATTTTCTGTTCTCTCATATTTCTTTTCACTTATGTCTTTATATTCTTCTAATTTTTTATTGCATCGCTTTATCGCAAGTTTTTTTATTTCCTTAATGTCATCCTGATTCCAATTTCCTTTCGCTAACTTGAAGATAAGTACATCATAAGTCTCTATCTCTTTTTCCATATGACGGACAGACTCTTCCTTATTTGTAAGTTCTATCATGATTTCATGGGCTGCTCTCATGCCTATAAATCCAGCTAAATTTCCCAATTGTTTTTGTTTGCTCATTTTAATATGCTCTCCAACTTATTGTAGAGATATTTTAGGTATTTTAATCCTATCTCTTTCTGAAGCTTATTTGCAGTGTTATTCATCAGGCTTTCTGCTGTTATCTTGCCTATATTCTCTTCTATTGTCTTTATTATGAGCATATTATTTATCTCTTTCTTAAGAAACAGTTCTATTGATAAGCACATCCTGATTGCATTATATATGTACTTTGATTCAATGCTCTTGCCAAGTTCTATAATTATTTCAGTATCCAGCAGGTTTATGTAAAGGTGCCTGTTATCTATGATGATCTCTTTTTTCAGGGTTATGCTGCCGTAGATTGTCCTATGGTTTTCCAGCTCTGTCTGGAATAAAGGACTATAGGAGAATGCCCTCTTTAAAGCGTTGTAGTCTATCAGCTGCACATCTATCGGTATTTCGCACTCATTCTCAATTCTTTTCTTAATCTCATTTCTCTCCCATGCAGTTTTCCATAACCTCCTGTTTAAAACTATCATAATATCTATGTCCCTGTATGCAGCATGGCAGTTTCTGACATAAGAGCCAAATATGATTATAGCTTTAACATCCGTCAGGGTTATATCTTTCCTTATTGCATCTATTATCTTTCTTTTTAATATATTCTCTTGCCGTTCATGCTTTTTTCTCCTGTAATCAAGCAAAGGAAGTATGCCTGAATTGGCAGCAATTTTAGCTGCTTTTAGCTTTGGCTTGATAGACCTGCTCATGTAATTGCTCTCTGTCTGCGTAAGGTGCTTATTGCTCAATCTTTTTACAACTACCTCAATCTCCTTATTGCTCAATATCGGCTTTAGCTCGGTTTTAAGGCTCTGCATCATATAAAATCACTTAACTAATTAGATAGTTAAGTGACCTATTTAAAGGTTTCTATCTCTTCTTTAGGATTAATTAGATAAGAACTAAAAAATAGTGTTTATGATGGAAAACTTACAAACTTATGCTGTTTGTATAACAGCAATGTCTCATAGTCTATTATGAAGTCTTGGAATCTATCTTTGAAATTATTAAAGACTTCTCTTAAATGCTTATCATTCTTTGCTTTTATATGGATTGCCATATTAGCTTTTCCGATCAGCTGCCAGCTCACATCTATATATGGGTCTAGCTTTGCATAACTTCTTATCTTATTTAATATCTCTTTATTTATGTTGCTTAGCCTTAACAGTATAAGGTAATAATTGTAGCCTATTTCAGAATAGTTGAGGTAGGTCCTATAGCCGATTATTATCTGCTCTTTCTCAAGCATTCTCATCCTTTTTTGAAGAGTTTTGAAGTTTAGGTTGACTTTCTTTGCCAAATCCAGCAATTTTATTCTTGCATCAAATGATATTGCCCTTAGTATCTCCATATCTTTATCATCTATTTCTTTTCTTTCTCTTCCGCCGAAAACAACAATTTCATCTTCATTTTTTTCATTTGTGAAAAAATGCCTTTTATAATGCACTAATGACCCAAGGATAGCAATTTCCGCATTGATTAAGCTATTTTCAAACCTCTCTGCAAACTCTTTCCAAAATTTAATGAAAGTGAATTGGTCTTTGGCTGCTATCCACGTTACAATATTCCATTGCATCTCTGCATTTACAAGCCAGTTAACATGGCTATTCTCTTTTAGATAACTGATTATCTCAGTTTCTTTATTCTTTATCTTGAGGAACACAACATAATTTGCATAGCCTAAGCTCTCAACATCGATCAAAGTATAGAAGCCGCCAAGAATGTTCTTCTGCAATAATCTGTTTATCCTGTAATTGGCTTTATCACGACTTATCTTGCATATTTTTGCCAGTCTTGATAATGGCATTCTAGCGTCAATATCTAATGTGATCAATATCTTCTGGTCTATCTTATCTATATTCTCTGGGAGATATTTCATAATCTTACATATTAATGGTATTTATTATATAAAATTTACTCTTTTTATTAAAAAATAGATACTATATTTAATATTTAAGTTATCATTTCTTGGTAGTATGGGGGACAGAATGAACGGAGTGAATGCTTTTGGTATAAAAATTCCAGATATTAGTGATATTCTAAATGATAGGGATGTAGCTATATTTCTCGAACAAGGACTAATCGCTTATTTCAGAAAATGGGGATATAATATTAATACAGCATCTGGATGTGCCAACGCATTCTTACAAATAGCAAAAGATTATGTAACTAGAAAGCGTGTAGAGATGGGAAGAGGTCATTTGAAAGAAGGATTAGATTGGTTATCAGAATATGAAAAAGACATGCGAAATAGGCTAGGACAACTCCACAAGCAAGCTTCACATAATCCATTTACATCAGTTTCTCCTTTACTTGATAAAAGGGCAGATTTAATCTTTAAACAAATAGAACCTTCTCTAACAGGAATAGTATTAGATCTTGGATGCGGAGATGGAAGGATAGCGAAAAGAATAGCTAAACATAAATATCGTGTAGATGCTTCTGATGTTAAACTCGATGATAACATTCCTTATACTAATTTACCATTTATTTTGGTAACTAAAAAATGGAATCTGCCGTGCAATTTAGGCCAATATGACACAACTTTATTACTGACTGTTTTACATCACAGTGAAAATCCTCTTAAAACATTACAACTTGCAAAATCAAGAACAAAACCAGGTGGCAGAATTATAGTGATAGAATCTGTTTATGGCATAGATTGTTCGGATACTACTACAAAATCAGCCCTGGAAAATATCTATCTTGGCTTAAATCCTGAGCAACAACTGATGGCAAATATATTTTTTGATCATTTTTATAATAGGATAATTCATTATAGTGATGACCCATTGAAAAAAGTAAATGTGCCTTATAATTTCAATACTCCTGCAGCATGGAAAGAGATATTTGAAAGACATGGTTTAAAACAAGAACAAGTTATTCATTTAGGCATAGACCAGCCAACAGTGCCAGAATACCATACTTTGCATGTTCTCAGAAAAACTTAACTAAACACTTTCGAATACACTGCCTTATCACAAAGCTCTTCCTCAATCCTTAGCAGCTGGTTGTACTTTGCCAATCTCTCTCCTCTGCATGGTGCGCCAGATTTAATCTCTCCACATCCAAGCCCAACAGCTAAATCTGCGATAAAGCTGTCCTCTGTCTCCCCGCTTCTATGGCTCACCATCACGTTCCACTTATTATCCATGGAAAGTTTTGCAGCTGCCAATGACTCTGTAATTGTGCCGATTTGATTGACTTTCAGTAATAGCGCATTGCAAGCTTTGACAGAAATCGCTTTTTTAATCCTGCGGACATTTGTAACAAGCAGATCATCTCCTACAATCTGCACATTACTTCCATGAACACCCTTATTTCTACTATTTTTACTAATACTTTTTGTCAGTTCAGCATAGCTTGAAAAATCTTCCTGATCAAAAGGATCTTCAATACTAACAAGATTATATCTCTCTGCAAAATCCGTGTAAAGGTCGATCAATCTCTCTGAGCTGAGCTCTTTTCCATCTACCATATAGATAAGCTGTTTCTCGTCGTAAAATTCGCTTGCTGCGCAGTCTAGTGCAATTCTAATCTGCTTGCCATAACCTAACTTGTCTATTGAGCTCTGCACTAATTTAAGTGGCTCTTCAACATTGCTAAGTGGAGGGGCAAATCCGCCTTCATCTCCAACATTCACTGCATTTTTGCCATACTTAGTTTTGATTATCTCCTTCAGTGTATGATAGACTTCACATCCTAGCTGCATTGCTTCTTTAAAACTTCTTGCTCCAGTTGGTGCAATCATATATTCCTGTATTGCAAGCGAATTGCCTGCATGCTTGCCGCCATTAATGACGTTCATAAATGGCACAGGAAGAATAAATTTCTCATTATTACTCTTTGTTTTTTTCTGATTTTTAGTATTTTTATCGCCTGTAAACAATGTGTTGATATATCTATACAATGTTGTATTTTTACTTGCAGCGCCTGCTCTTGTGGCTGCCATCGACACTCCCAAGATTGAGTTTGCCCCTAGCTTTGATTTATTTTCAGTGCCATCTAATTTTAGCATCAGCTCATCAATCTCTTTCTGTTTCTCTGGATTCATGCCAACCACATTTTTTGCAATTATTGTATTTACATTCTCAACAGCTTTCAAAACTCCTTTCCCAAGAAATCTCTTTTCACCATCTCTTAGCTCAAGCGCTTCATGTGTTCCAGTGCTTGCTCCGCTTGGCACAATCGCCCTAAATACGCCAGAGCATGTTTTGAACTCAACTTTAACATCAACTTCAACAGTAGGATTTCCTCTGCTGTCAAGAACTTCTCTTGCTTTTATGGCTTTGATCTTTGACATAATATATCTAGATAAAAATGAGAATTAATAAATCTTTTGGATAAAAAATATTATAATACTCCTGAAAATAATAATCCGTGCTTTCTGTGCAGATATTTCAGTCTATCAAGATATT
>JACPBN010000089.1 GCA_016180275.1 Candidatus Woesearchaeota archaeon | reverse complement strand
AAAAGGAAAATCCCTGTCAAGTATTAAGTAGATTTCTTTGTACTTGTTTTTTAGAATTTCGAATCTTTTTGTATGGCTATTGGGTACCTTCTTCTCATTTTTTAGCAAAAAAAGATCTCCTAATGCAGCAATTGCCTTAAAGAATAAAGTCACTGCGCTATTGTATTCTTTTGCCTGCTTATGCTGTAATGCAGAATTAAAATACTCTGATATATTGCTAAGCAGTATGGTCTCTTGTTCAGTGTTTTCTTCAGAAGCATCATTTGGTTTGCTAGGCTGAAAGTTATTTTCTTCTTTACTCTTACCACTACCTACTCCAGTAGTTTTATTATGATAGTTGTCCAAGTTATATGATATAACTACTAACGACTATTTAAGCTTTTTGGTTATATCATATAACTAATGTTATATCATATAACTATAGAAGATTATTTAACCTTATTGGTTATATCATATAACTATAAGAGAATCCAAGGATATGAATGATATCTTTAAAGTTATTTCTCATCCTTCTTGATATCTTCCCTGTCAATCACTATTCTTGCTATATTGCAGATCTGATTCTCCATCTCTTTTATGTTGCTTATGACTTTAAAGACGTCAACAGAATTATGTTTCTCAAAGAAACTGTCGCATTTGTTGAAAAGCTGTTCACGGGCAGCAGCGACTGTATCTGCCAGTTTCCTGTCATTGTTGTAATGCGCTTTCATTGCATCCAGGTAAGTTTTTTCAACATCTTTGTATATTTCCTTAAGCTCTTTTGCATTCACATCTTTGCCGATATTTTTTAGGTGCAAACAGATATTTTTGCTGTTATCAGCAATATTCTCCAGATTCAGTGATAAGAACCATGACGCCATGCCCTGGCTATTTGTTATCTGGAATTTCTCTGCTATCCTGGAATCATTTAATGCGCTTTTTAAGATTCTGCACATCAGGAAGTATAGCTTATTGACATCAAAATCACGGTAATAAACACTTTCATACATATTCTTGCCGTCTATACTTTCAATTGAATCCTGCACAATTGATCTTATTATCATATCCATTCTTCTTACGGTTTTGTCAACAGAAATTTCCTGCAGATTTAGAAGATCTTTTGCAACAATTCTGGTGCTTGTTAATTCAGAAATTTCTAATGCAACAAAATCATGAAGTATTTTTCTTATATCTTTGACTTGATCGGCCAAGCCATCGCCATGAATAACTATTGTATTATAATTGTTGATATATGCGCTTGTGATTTCTCTTTGTATTGAGGTAAGGTCTTTTTTTTCAATATTAATAGAGATTTCTTTTTCTTGCTTTACCTCAGGCTTTGTTTCTGGAGTTACAACAAGCTCTTTGTCTGATTTCTCGAGAATATATAGTATATCTCCTTTTGCAAGATTGTTCTTATCCAGCCAATTTTTTGGCAAAGAAATGGTATGTGAAGCTGCTCCACTTTTAACTAAACGCCTTATTTGCATGGTAAACACCTTTTTTTATAATAAAAATCCAATTAAATTACTTATAATTTCTTTTATTTAGCAATAATTTTCCTTTATATTCTTTTTTTGTATATACAACACGTTAGTATGCTCAATAGGTATATAAATATTATGGTTATAATGATACTTAGATAAAAATGTTCCAGTAACTTCGGTTTCTGGATGTTTTGTCTAGAATCAGTTAAGCAATTAACTGAATTCGAAAGCTTATAAAGTCTAACTTTATAAGTTCGGAGCAAAGGTAACTGAGCAGAAAACAGAAACTCTCTGTATATATGCCTTAACTGGCATCTACATACAGAAGTGCATGATTACAGAAATGTATATCATCGCGCATAGAGATGCACATACTGCCGCAAGACAGTTTCGTAGCATCAACTGGCAATGAGATTCGTACATCTGTACAAGAATCTCGATATCGGTTATTCGCAAGAATTTCAGGATTTAAATTGCCGATCTAAGCTTCTGTCTCTTAAGCGAGTCTTAAGCTGTTCAGTCCTTAGGCCCCTTTTAACTTTATGCTCATCATCGGATATAAGCAGCAAATTCATCTGCAGCATCTTGAACTTAACTGCAGAAAGTTGCAAAATCCCGACGACAAGTAACTACTGAGCATGAATATACAACAAATAACTGCCAAAAAAACCAAAGGAAAAGGAGTTAATAGATACACACAAAATAAGTTATGTATATTCATGAAACAAGAAACAACTAGCAGCATAATTGAGGCCATACTTACGAGCCCGCGCCATACGTAAGCATGAGCAATGTCTGGCTGAGCGCAACCATAACCACAACTAAATGCCAGACAACAAATCTCAAACCAAACATAAAAAACAGCCAGGGTGAAACAACCTATGGGTTCAGAGCATCACGCTCTCAAGACTTAACGAAAATTCCTGGTAAGCCAATTTTACTAGGACATATTTATACTTTGCAGCTATCGAATTTGGGCTGCAAAGTTATATTCATACTTTACGGCTCGCGACTTGGTGCTGTAAAGTTCATTTTTTTATTGTTTTAGCATTCTATGCAGCACAGTAAAACTGTTTTGGGGGTAGGAGATTATATTCTTTAATTAGAAAATAAAAAAACAAAATGCAATAAAGATAATATTCATTTACATCACTGTAACAGCTTTTAATTTATTTACGACTAAAATTATTTAGTGAAATACCCTCTGCCTATCTAGATTCATCTACAACTATCCTATATCCATTTTGCTCTATAAAAAGTACATCAACATTTTTTTCAGCACCGCTGCCTGATCTGACTCTTGCCCTTGCTACTGCATAGAATGATTTAACAGGATTTATATTTCGAATCAAGATATCAAAATCTTTATGAATTGCAGCATTTTCTTCTGGCGTGGGCTGCCTACCTAGATTTTTTGCACGATAATCCGGGTAAAAAGGCATAAAGTTTCCGATGTAACCCTGAAATAGGATTTCAACACCTAAAACCTGAAACGATTCATTGGCTAATGATAATTTACTTTCCAATAGGCTTAAGGTAGTATCGTTTAGGCCTTTGAATTCAAGCTTCCTATGGTACTGCGCAGCAATATCATCCAATATCTGCTGTGTAAATTGGCCCTGAGATTCATGAGAAAGTTCACTTAGCTGAGTAAAATAGCTTCTTGCATAATCAAGCAGCCTTGTTGTGGCTTCGTCTTGAAGCGATGGAATAGGAGGAGGATTTGCTTGTGCATTATTTATATTATTATCTTTTATAGGAGGTGCAGAATTTTCAACAGGCTTTGCTGCATAAGTATCTGAGCCAGGGTCTTTTTTAAATAATGGGTTTATATAATCTCTAGCTGCAAAGATTCCTGCAAGAGCAGCTACTGATAATATTAAAGCACCTCCAACTAGATGGATAGCTTGATCCAGTTTACCGCTATGTTGTGCTTTGCGTACTTTTTTTGATGTTAAATAACGATTTAGCTTATACCTCTCAAATACATAACGAACTTTTATTGTAAGCTCATCTTGCAAATGGCTTGTGATTCCAACTGCTACCCACTCATACATTCCATCTAGAGTAATTTTACCAGATGCATCCCTAGGATTAAATAATACTGCAACATTCCCTAATTGTGCAGCATCAACTGTCTTGCCATCCGTATACCTTTTTCCTGTAAAGATCATTATCCCATATTTATGATCTACTCGTGCCATATTCTGATTTCTTAAGATTTTCCTAAAATCTCCTTCTCTCAGGTTATCAGTTGCTCTCAGAATCTCATCTACAATAAGTGCCAATGTCTTTTCAGGCGGTCCATCAAAATTTAGTTTAGCTTCCAGCGCATCAATTGCTTGACCGTATTTATCCGGTGGGACCTCATTCATGACAGAAAAACAAAATCCTGCTGCATCATCTATAGAAACCCAGCCAATATAAGTAGCATTGATCGTTGTTGTTGGAACAACTGCTAAAAGAGGAAAATTACCTGAAACATTGACTGGAATTACTCGCTCATTAGCTTTGATTGCTCCATGAATCCCTGTAAGCGGATTTTGCAAAGTAGTTAAATCAAATCTATTGCAATCAATTTCATCACGGATATTTTTCCTGCGGTAATATTTTCTAGCTATTTTACTGCCTATAATTTCTCTTATTTGCTGTACTGCATTATCATCTGGCATTTGTCATCATTCCTTGCATTAATAAAATTCATTCTTCTGTATGCAATTTATGCTCTTTATTGTTAGCATTTTAGATAAGTCCTTAGTTATAAAACGATTTATATACCTCTTTTTTATAAAACAAATAATCTTTTTCCTATTTAACAACATACAGTCTACCATCCTTCTCAAACCACAATGCGAGGCATGGCACTTGATTTCTTAGTGGTTCGCCTAAATGCCTAAATCTCATTCCTTCACTTGTTCTAAAGACTTCAACTGGTTGTTTAAAAACCTGCAAATTTGTGGATACAATATAGTAAGCAGCAGCGTTAGGTAGAGAAGTTAATGTTGCCATAGTCTGCTCATTTGCTAATTGTATAAAAAATTCAAAATATTTTTGGGCAGAATCATTTCCAAAAAATCTTGTATCAAGAATATCTAAGCCGTTATAATCGCCTGCCCTAATTTTTTTTGCAACGTGTGTTGTTGCTTGATTAAATACTGCCTCATTAAATACACCGTTAGACTTAAAAGATTCTTTATAGGATTCAGATGCCATAACCCTAACTAATCTTGTTATACTCTCTTCAGATATTTGATTTGCAAGCTCATCCTTACTTCTTGCATGTATTATTATCCTTGGCTCACTTATACTCTCAATATATGTTCTTTCAACAGGATTTGGTTTTTCACTTGCGCTTATCACCAGACCAATCCCTGATGTTCTAAATGAATAGGAATGAGATATGCCTTCTGGATGTATAATGCTTCTCAGAAAATATTCCATTCCATTAAAATACATTTGTGCATTAAGAGGCAGCCTATTCTTTGGAGCAAAACTTCCGGCAGGCAGTATTAAACCAGACTCAAGTGCAACTTGAACTAAAAAATCATTATATCTAGTTGCCAAACCAACTTCAAGATCTTTTAAATAGATTGTATTTCCATATTCTCTTTGTCTGCTTATTATAATTTGGTCTTTTGCAACATCTATAAAATGAGCATAAGGAAAATTCTCAGGCCAGAAATGCCTATCAATCGATGATTGTATCTCAGAAGTAAGAGCTTGAGGATTCTGTGATGCAACTGATTGTATGGTATTCCAAAATTGCTGACACGTTATAGAGAGGTCATTAGTTATTGTAGGAATATTTTGTCTTGGCTGTTGTCCACTGCCAGAAACTGCTCCTGCATTTCTGAGAGCAAAAGGCACAGGAAACGTAACTTCTAATATTCTTGGTTTCATATCTCTGCTTACTAATAATTTTGGTGGCAAATCTCTTTTTCCTAATCCTGTGTATCTAACTTGTTCGCCATACACCATCCAGAATTTAGGCAAGTCTGTTCTTGAATTATATCCATCCTCAGTTCGTACTCTGAACCTGATCATTGCACGCCTAAATGGCAGGATATAATCAGAGGCATCAATTTTCATTGTTGTGACATCATACTGTCCTCTAGCAACTGGGTCATCATCATCAAATGCATGATCTACTGGAGACAATAGTGCTTCTCCAAATGTACGCTTTGCATATTCCATAAGCTTTTGCGCTTGCTCACCCCCAAACCCTCCGAGAAGCGCAGCAATCGTCATTTCCTTAGTTATGTCTATCCCAGGAATTTTTTCTGCCTTAAGCAATTGCTCTCCATTGCCAACATATAATTCCACACCCATGACATTCATTGATTCAGGAAATGCTGCAGCAAATTCTATTATAGGTATCCTAAAATCAAATTCAGATTGATTTGCTGCAGATAAGTTTGGTGTAATAATCCCCTCTATGCCTACATCATAAACAATATTCTGCTCTGGTCTAGGGTCGCGAGGCATTGAAATTATTACTTTAGAGCCAATGCCAGAGAGCTCTGGAGCAAAATAATCTGTATAGCGAGAGACAGTGGCAGTTTCAATATTAGACTCATCTTGAGTGCCAGCATCTTCCGCAAATGCATTCCTCAACCTGATGATTCCACCAGGCACGCCTGATACACCAGCCACTGCCAGCAATGTTGTTAATAAGATTGGATTTCTTAGGTTCATTTTCTGATAAAAAATTTTATTCTCTTTTTGATTGCTCTACAACTTTTTTTTGCAATGCATCATAAAATGGTTTTGTACTAAAGAGATACCATTTACCATCGGCTTCAAATGCATGAAGAGATGTAGAGCTTTGATGCAAAGATACTCTGCCAGTGTCATATCCATCTGCAATTGGTGTATCTGCTATAAATCTTTTAAATCCTGTTATTCTGCTCGAGCTAAATATGCCTGTTTTGAATCTTGCCTGCTCGAGCCTTTCAAAAGGCACTTTTGATTTTAATGCTGCTTCCTGAGCCTGCTCCTGCGTCATTCCGCTCTGCAATAAGCGATTATAAAAAAATTCATACATTGCATGAGAATCCCCTTTAGCTTCAATAATGATTGGAGCAGCGCTTGGTGCATATCTTGAAGAATAAAGATGCGTGAAAATTCCCTGCAATGTCTGTTCAAAGCTTCTGCTTGTTAATACGCTTGGTTGATTGTCTTCAAACAAATCTGCTAATTCCGTCTTTTCATATAACGGCGCGTAAAAAAAATCTTTAAGCTGTATCAAGACATGCCTTCTGTTTATCATAACTACACTTTCAGGAAAGTTTTGCTTTGGCATCATGCCTCCTGCAGTATATATAATCTCAAAGTATTTCTTGACTCTGGCGTTAAAGTCAGAAAGATCTGCACTATCTTCCTGACTACTTGCACTAGAATTGGATGAAGGTGTTTTTGATGAAGAAAATAAAGCAAGAGTTTGATGATATGCGCTTGGTGCATGATTAATTGCAAATTTTCCGCCATACCATAATATCGCGCCACAAACAAGTAAGGTAGAAAGCCCTAGTGCCATCCTTATTGTGACATCTTTATTAGATACTGGAGATCCACTTATAGATGGAGCATTATAAGTATAACAAACAATATTTCCACTTCTGTCTTTAACTAGAACCTTATACTTTTCTACTTCTGTATGGATAAGATCAATAAGTGATTGTTGTTCATGGCCCGTAATCCCAAAAACAATATTTTTCTTTCCTGATGCAGTATCTCTATCTGCTGCGTAAATTAAAATGCTATTTTTAGGCGGCTGGTTGCCAATGTCATATCTACGAATTCCTTTTAACAGTGGTTTTCCATTATCAGCACTCTCAGCAATGGTAGTAGTGATATCCTTTCCTACTCTAACAGAAACGGACTCTAGTTGCTCTCTTAACCTATCTAAACCTTGTGAAGATTCATACTTCATTCTCAATATTCGCTCCAATTCTGGTGTACGGGCTTCTCTGCTTTCAAGCCCTAGCGTAGCCAAATTTTTATCAAAACTCGAAACTATAGTACTAATATTAGCTAATGATAACTCATTGCCTGTATTTTGCTTTAGTGCAGCTTCTAACTTTTGAAATAAATCTTCGCGGATATCACTTTCTAATTCCGTACTTAGATTTACATTTCCTGCAATTGTTTTTAGGCTTTCCCTGAGATAATCCTCGGTGTAGTAAACAACTTTGTTTCCTACATGTATTGCAAGAGCATTAGCTGAAGATGA
Organism: Candidatus Woesearchaeota archaeon; assembly: GCA_016180275.1. Classification (GTDB taxonomy): domain Archaea; phylum Nanobdellota; class Nanobdellia; order Woesearchaeales; family UBA10200; genus UBA10200. The sequence goes on along the minus strand of JACPBN010000089.1, from coordinate 14,629 downwards.
GCCAGAAGAACGCATTACTCTGCCAGTTATATCAACATCATTATGAACACCGCATCTGCTATAAACCTTTAATGCCTGTTCAACTAAATAAGTTAGTGCAGTAATATCATTTCTATTCAAGAATTCAGCTCTTTGATCAACATTTTCTATGATGGATAGACCTTGAGCTGCTAGCACTGCTTGCACTGCATCTGCAATACTTAATGCACCTTTATATTCAAGGTTAATTGCTCTTGTGTCAACTTTAACATGAAATGACTGCTCATCTGCTGTTGGCTGTTCGTTTATTCCAACCAAAGGAAAAGGCAAATCTGATGCAGGATAATTTGAGACTTGGCTGGTCCTATCACCTTGTTTTGGTGTAATAATATGAGCAATTCTAGCTACCCTATTTGCGATAATTTGTTGTTCATCCATGTTCATCACATACTATAAACAATTGATTCTCTGAGCCAGTTGTTATTTTCTCGTCTAATTAATCGTTTTTGCTTTAAAAAATTATTTGTTTTTTGATAGAACTATCTTCTAACTTCCTTAAAAAAAATTTTACTTCTTTACTTGTTATTTTTAACAGCATTATACAATGTCGAATTATCCCAGAAATACCATTTACTTTCTAGCTTTATCCATAATTGGTTTATATTATCTTTAATATTACCATGTCTATGCGCCTTTTATATAATTTAATATTGTGTCATTAAATTCTCGTCTTGTAAGAGCCATGGAGATTAAGTTTATCATTCTAATATTAAAATTTTGTCATTTTTAGGCAGGCAGATACGATTATTTTAACAAGATTTTAATATAAAAAAATATTCTCATTGATTTATATGGAAAAGCTGAAGTTTTTAGAAAAATATTTCGATCTGGAATTATGGAAGAAAATGCAGGAAAGCTTTAGCTCAGCTATTGAACTCCCTGTTATAACAATAGATGGGCATGGAAATGAATTAATAAATTCAGGCGCTGTGCCTTATTACTGGCAGCTTGTAAATTTAAAGCAGCAAGGAAAAGACTTAGTGGCATTTACAAGAATAGAGAAATACAACATGCTTTTAGACAGGGAGAATGACGGCAAATACATTATCTACTCAGATGCTTCTGGCTTGGTCAGCATAATTGTGCCGATTCTCTTAAATGGCAAGATAATAAGCTCTGTTGTAGCTTCTTGTATAGTGCAGAATGTAAGAAATTTTGAGGCATGCAGAGCTCTTGAAAAACTTACTGGAGTTACATTCGAGGAATATTCAGATGCATTAAACAAGATTAAGGTTAGAAACGTTGTTGAAGTCCAGACACTTGCAAAAATGCTGGCATTATTTGCAAGCTTAGTGCCTGAATTAGCAGCACAGAAATATATAGCAGACAGAAAGATAAATGAACTCACAATTTTGAATCAAATAGCCAGCACAGTAAATTCCACTCTTGACCTGCCAAAGATTCTGCAGGCAGTTATGAATTTTATGCTGCAGGCAATTAAGGCAAAATCATGCTCTATTGCCATAATTGAGACAAAGAAAAGATACAGCCTGCATGAGCCAAGCAATGCTCTTTTGAAGGCAGAATCGATGCTTGATAGCCAAGTAGCTGAGACAAAAGCTGTGATAAAGATTCCTGTAATAAAAAATGATTTTAGGTTCTATGAGCTTAATGTAGAGTATAATGCAGTTCTCGCATTTCCATTGAAGTTAAAAGATGAAGTAATTGGGGTAATTAATTTATATGGCGAGTACATAAATTTGTCTGAATCAGATTTGGCATTCTTGAATATAGTAACCACACAAGTTGCAATTGCAATTGACAATGCAAGAAAATACGAGAACGTAAAAGACGCTTCCATCAGAGATAAACTCACAGGCTTGTTTAATAGGCGGCATTTTATGGAAACTCTTGTTAATGAGATTGAACGCAGCCAAAGGTTTAAGACTCCAATAACTATTTCAATGTTTGACATTGACCACTTCAAAAAATACAATGACATTCATGGCCATTTGGCAGGAGACAGGCTGCTCAAAGAATTGGCTGATGTTGTCCAGAGCTCTGTCAGAAACATTGATACAGTCGGAAGATATGGAGGAGAGGAATTTATTATCATAATGCCAGCTACTAAGCCGCAGGAAGCAAAAGTTGTTATAGAAAGAGTAAGACAGAATATTGCAAACAAAAAATTTGACGGCGAACAAATGCAGCCAAGCAAAAAGATAACAATAAGCATTGGGCTAATAACCTGTATGAATGGCAGCTTGACTTGCGAAGAAATGATCTCTCATGCAGACAGGAATTTATATAAAGTAAAAGATTCCGGCAGAGACAGCGTAAAGAGCACAATAATTCTCGACAGAAACATGCAGCCGATAGAAGTGTTTGAGTAAAAACTATGGAAAATAAATCCGTAGAGAGAAACGAGTTTAAGGTAATTAAAGAGATTGAAGAGGAAAAGTATGTTACATTGTTTCTTAAGAGTTGATTTCCACAGAATGCAGTTTACGCTAAAACTGAAGAGACAATACATAGGCCTAAAGGCAGGATGGATTTACAGAATAATTAAACATTTCTAGTGTAACTATTATTAAGTGCTAACTCGACTAAAAACCATTTAAACGCTGCATAACCTAATTATTCCTTAAAATAGTCACGTATACCAGTATACAAAAAAGTAACATTTATATACTAGTATGCTTTTATAGTATTATCGACAAGAGCTTGAAGTAAAGCAAATACTCAAGTTCACGTACTCGCCACCAACCTACATTAATCAAATGCTAATCTACACTGCGCAATAAGTGCAAAGCGTCATTAGCACTAACTCACAGAAACACATTGCAACAATGCGTTTCGCTCAAGATCAAAGGCTCTCTGATACAGAACCCTTATAATATAATATTCTAAAAATTATAAGCCCTCTTCATATACCCCTCTCACTCAATCAGGGAGCCATTTCTTCATCTCATAGGAATCATAAATCAGGAAATCCAAAGTTTATACCTCATTTCAATGCAGATTTGTGCGGGAGAAAGCAAATTGCATTGTATTCACTCACAGCTGTTTGGAATAATGGCTATCGTTTCCAAACAGCTTCACTCTCATGGCAACTACATAGATAACGCAAGGCAGTAAATACACAAAAACACTATAACATAAGCAAAAAATAAAGCAAACCCACCGACCACAAAAAAGAGGTTACCCCAACCCCGTATAAAAACAAAAAAAAACGCAGGGCAAAAAAAAACTTAGCAACAAATGCCTTAGTAAGTGGCTAAAATAAATGTAATAAAAAACAAAAAAACAATAAAGAATAGTGATCAAAACAAAGTATCTACAAAAGTTATGAATATTAAAGCTAAGTAAGCCCTGCATTTATGATTTAAATAAGAATTTAAATAACAAAAATAAGAGTTAATGGATTAACAAGAGAGATTTGTTAATTGCCTGAATAATCTTAAGCAAGAGATATTTATCTGCAGGTAAGCAACTGACAGTGATGATTACAGTAAAACAGTGATGACAATGTTGAACGATACTTGGAAATACAGTAAAGTCCAGACTATTATGCTCATACAGAGCAGCATAGATGGAAAGAAAAAGGATTTTCTAAATACTTATTTATTGAATGTCCAGGCTAAATCTAATATTAGCAGTCACAATAATATAAATTTGTTGGAAAGCGATTAGGGTATCCTTTTCAGGCTCTTCAGCAGATAATTTTTAATATCTTCATCATCAACAATCTTATCAGGAGCCTCTTTTTTTGTGACAATTACTTTATTTTCTTCTGCTTGAAAGCCGCCAATATTTGCGCATGCTTCTCTCAATTTGATTTCTGCAATTGAACTTTCTTCCTCGCTGAGCTGCTTTGGCTTCCATTCAAAGTTTAAGTTATCACCTTGCTGCAATCTAGGTATTATGTGCATTGCTACATGGGGAATATCTTGGCCGGCTGCTATGCCGTTTGCAATTATCATGTTTGTGCCGCCTAAATTCAGGCCGTCAAACAATACGGCAGAGAGTTTGCTTGCAACTGTGAACATTTTTGCTGTTTCAGCATCAGGCACTTGCTCGAATATAGTATGGTGCTCTTTAGGCACCAGCATAATATGGCCTAACGACGCAGGTTCTTGGTTTAAGTATGCAATTAATTTGTCATCATGATAAACTATTTCTGCCTTAGTGTTTCCATGCACCACTTGGCAATATTTGCAGTTTGTACGTGTCATTTTTGTTTTAATGGATTATCTGTTTTTACCCTGTTTAATCATCCAAAGAGTTTTGCAATTACATCCAAGTCAACTCTTGCTTTTGGCTTGTCTTGTGTATTTTCATTATTATTATTATTATTATTTTCATAGTTATTATCTTCTTCACGATTAGTCTCGCTATCATCATCATTTTCTGTTTCATCATTATTGTCTTCTGACTTTTGATTATCCTCTGTACCGTTATCTGCATCTTTATCATCTGATTTTTTTCGCTTTTTGGCAGCAGATCTTTTAATAGGTTTTTTTTCTTCATGACTAGGTTTAATTTCGTCCTTAGATTCTGTATCAATAGGCTCTTCTGATTCGGTAGATGAGTCTCTCTCAATAGGAATAATTGCTTTCTTTTCTTGAGTTAATAGCCGGCGAGGCTTGACATCTATCATTGCAGGAATTGTAGTGTCTTTTTGTCCGGTAATTATGCCATTAGCGCCCATTTCTTCTTTGCGCTCTGTTTTCTTTTTAGTTTCTGGTTTTTGCTCAGCATAATTCAAAAGCTCTTTTATCCTTGGTGCAAGCCTGTCTTTTATCTGCTTTAACTGTGCATCATTAATCCTATATTTTGGAATAGCAATGTTCAATCCATCTTTTTCATCTCTAGGTATAATATGCAGCATAACATGCTGTGCTTTCTGGCCAGCAGCTGCGCCATTCGCTACAAATATTGTTGTGCCTTTTGATTCAAGGGCTTTTAACATCACATTAGAAATAGCTTTAGCAACCATGCCTAAATGTCCCAGTATATCATCAGGCACTAAAGGCAGAACTGCATAATGCTCTTTTGGCAATAAAAGCACATGGCCTGCATTTGCCGGGTTAATATCAAGCACACCTATGCAATTTATATCTTCATAGATTTTTTTTGCCTGCTGTTTGCCTGAAGAGATATGGCAGAATATACAATTTTGTTTTTGATACTCGCGAAGCTCCTCAGGAGACATCCTACTTAGTCTTTCCTGAAGCTCCTGTGCCTGTTCTTGAGTCATCTGCTGCTGCGCCATATGAAACTTAAAAGAATTATGATGTTTATAAATCTTTATGTTAAAAGATATATCAAGTTATTGGTGCATAATTAAATTATGTGTGTTGTGTTAGCTGATGTTGTTGTTAGATAGTTTCGCCCGAAAAAACTTGGCTACGTGATACGGAATTGTGTTCGTCATAAAATGGCAGTCGCCGTCGCTTTGATGTTGTTATAGCTAAACAAATACGAATTTATCAATCAACTAGAAGTATTTGCTTTGCTGATTGCATCATTTGTAAATGCCATGCATGTCTTCTTGGTATCATTCCATTTCAATGAGCTGCACAAAGTCAGATTTTTAGTATTTACTGCAATCTTGCCTATGCATATATCTCTTGCAAATGGATTTGCCTTGCTCTTAATTTTTTCACAGGCAAGCACTGAATTACTTGCTACACCAATTGTGGAATAACAGCTTATTTTTTTGTCAGCATCTGTAACTTTATCGCATAAATTCACATCTTTAGCGGTTACACCAATGCTCGAATAGCACTCATCTGCAAGATTATATTCGTTGATATTTTTGCACAATTCACTATTGCTGTTATTGACTGCGATATCTTTTAAGCAAATGTTGCTCTTTTCCCTGTTCGTAATCTTAGAACATGCATCTGTGTTTAATGTATTAGTCGCAACAACAAGAATGCAGCCTTCCTTTGTTGAGGAATCTGCGATATTATCACATAAATCCAACTCATTTTTTAAGTCTGCCAGATTTCCATAACATGTCTCCTGCAATAGATTATTTTTTATAATTTCACAGCTGCCTGAGTCAAGATTAGCAATTGCATCTTTCAGAATTTCCTGATCAAGAAGATATTCTTCCTTCTCTTTTTGCAGCTCTGCAGGCGTTTTTAATGGCAGATTCTTCTCTTGCTTTTCGCTTATCCTGACGGCAGGATTAATTTCATTGGTTGGCGCAATTGGCACAGTGCACGAACTAATAAATAACACTGCCAGAACTAATAATAATGCAGTTACCAGCGAGGCTTGCTTAATTTTTACTGCCATATGCCTGGAATTAATTGGGTTATTTTTAAAGTTTTTGATAAGTTTAATGAAAAATAACGATTAGAAAGATAACTTATAAGGTAAATAATTATTATTAACACTAACTATTAACCCTATGCCTTGTTATGCTGGTCATCAGTATGGCACTTATGTTGTGCCTCTTTTTTTATATCTTCTAATGCAGTATGCACTGCTTTGCTTAAGTCCCATTCAAGAACATCAGAATCAAATATTTTTCTAGGCGTATGCAGTCTTGCTATGACTTGATAACGTTTCCTATTTCCGCCTTTGCTTTGCGGCTTTATATGTATAACAAGCTGGGTTATTTTTTTTATTTCTCTCTCTAATTTGCCATAGTAAGAAGAGCAGACTGCTTTCGCAACTGTTAATTCCTCTGCAGATAATTTGTCTGTGCCTACAAATTGTATGTTGTCCATTGTATCTACTTTTTTTATATTTTATTGATCTGATTGCTGTTAATAAAATTATTAAGTTATAACTCTGTTAAGCTTAGTTATCTTATATACCTAGGTTATATTTAACTCTATTGGTTATTACAGTAGATTCGAAAGTAGCGAAAGACAGATGAGTTAAATAAACTAATTATTTGAATTTCAGCGGTTTAAGCCAAATAAGTGCCTAGCGCATCTTCTAATCTGGCAAACTTTCTCTTAAACATCTTTTCTGCAGCTTTCTGCTCGCAAACATTATCAAGCTGTAACATCTTAAGTTGATCTGGAGTTATTAATGGGTTTTTAGAAAACTTTTCAATTACCATGGCAACTGGAAACATCAAAAACAATGGCACTTTAAAGAACAGTCTTTTTTTGCCTAATACAGAAGCGATTATCTGATTCATTTTTATTTGTATTTTGAGCTGTGCCTTTTTTAGCCGTAGTTTTTTTATTCTTATTTTTTTCATCTGATTTTTTGTCTTTTAGGCTATTAACGATGCAATAAGCCAAATCCTCAACATAAATTGGCTGTAATTTTCCTTTAACTGCAGGCACTCCAATGATAGGGAATTTTTTTATCACAGCTGCAAATGTGTTTATTGACTTGTCTTCTCTGCCTGCAATGATTGATGGGCGGAAAATAGTGTACGTTAAGCCGTAATTTACTCCTGCATCTCTGACAATTTCCTCTGCAAGATATTTTGTTTTAAAGTATTTTGTCTCATTTTTTTCTGGAATATTATTAACGCCTAATGCACTTACATAAATAAATTTGAATTTTGATACTGATGTAGATTTTTTTAGTGCTGATTTTTTATTGTTTGTTACATTAGTAGAAATACCTATTTTGCTTTCATTCACTGCATTAACCAGATTTTGTGTTCCATTTACATGGACCTCGACAAAATCTTGCTGTTTGTCATGAATTATTCCAACAAGATGTATTATTGCATCCACTCTTTTTATTGGCTCTTCTAAAGCAGCTGGTTCAAGCATATCGCCATAGACAATTTCTGCGCCCAAAGAGCTTAGATATTCTACTTGATTAGGGTTGCTTGTTTTTCTAACTAGGCAGATGAATTTATGCTTCTGTTTAGCTAATTGCTGTGCAACATATCTGCCTAAAAAACCAGTTGAGCCTGTTAATAATACTTTCATCTTAATCCCTTAATTAAAATTAATTAGAGTATAATAACCTCTAATAAATACAATTATGGTCAAAATAGACAAATATTTATAAATACCTTTCTATATAATTAACTTATGCGGTTAAAAAAAGATTTTAATGTTGATGAAACATCTGATGAATTAGATGATGAACTTACAGATGACGATATCATTAACGATGATAATGTTGACTCAATTCTGCCAGAATCAGAGCTCCGGAAGAAATCCAGAATGAAATGCCCCCGTTGCAAAAAGAATACGCTTGAGATTGACGTAGCAGATGGCGGAATTAAGTGCACAAATTGCGGATTTAAAGAAGCGTTTCCTGTAATGAGATAATTGCCTCTATTATAATAGCCGAGGGTATAAAAGACCAAAAGGCATATATATCACAAACGCATATGTGCGCAGAGGCAATGAAATAATGATGTTAAATACTTTTTTATTGCAGAAGTATATTAAAAAAAGGTGACAAAATGCCAACAGCACAGCACAAGGATCAGAGGGTAGGGGTTTTTATTGATGTACAGAACATGTATTATTCTGGCAGAAACTTGTATAATGCAAAAGTTAATTTTAATGCAATTCTTAAAACAGCAGTAAATGGCAGAAAGTTAATCAGGGCATTTGCCTATGTAATAAAGGCAGATGTCAAGGATGAGCAGAATTTCTTTGATGCTCTTGAAGCTATGGGGATAGAGATTCGCGCAAAAGATCTGCAAGTTTTCTATGGCGGAGCTAAAAAAGGCGATTGGGATGTTGGCATTGCAATGGACATAATGCGAATGGCAAATAAATTAGACTGCGTTGTCCTAGTTTCAGGAGACGGTGATTTTAAGGATTTGTTAGAACATGTTACAGCTCTTGGCTGCAGGACAGAAGTAATTGCATTTGGCAAAAGCGCTTCTTCAAGGATAAAAGAGGTTGCAGATAATTTTGTTGACTTGGACAAAGCACCTGGCAAATATCTGATCAGGAGTTTTAACAGGCCAGACCATGTTAAGAAACCGCAAACTTGAAATTTAGTTTTTATTTCTTTTTAGCTTAGGGTATTTTTAATTTTCTTTTGGTGAGATTCTTTCGTAATTTTAGGATTAGGTTTAGTATTATTATCAATTTTAACTAAATCATAGCCTGCTGCCATTAGAAAGATCATCTGCAGAATTATAAACACAACATCTTTGATGTAGATGCTGTAGATTGTTAGAAACAAACCGCCTGCAAGGTAATACCTGTCTTGGCTTTTTCTCTGTTTTGTAATTACTCCAAGAGCTATGAGAATCAAGCCAACTGCGCCAATAAATTTGGATAGGAATGCCATTTTCTACACAAAATAGAACGCCACCGCCAAAATCAGATAAACGCTGATCAGCTGCAGTCCTTCTAACCAATTGCATCTTCCGTCGCTTGATAAGTAATTTACAATCATGACTGCAAAAATCATAGCTATTATCTGGAAGAAACTGAATAACACAGTAAATGGCTTATGCAGGATAAATGTACTGACAAACACAAGTATTGGAACTACGAATAATGCAATCTGAATGGCAGAGCTTGTGCCTATTTCTATTGATAATGAAATTTTATTTCGCAGAGCCATTGTAACAGCTGCTGATTTCTCTGCAATGTTGGTAATAATTGCAACAATAACTATGCCTATAAATGTCTGTGATAACCCCATTGACTCAGATGCATGGCTAATCGTGCTAATCAAAAACTCTGATTCCAGTGCTGCAAATATTATAAAGACAAATAAGACAATTGCTGCAAAACGCCTTGTCCATTCTGGCTTGATATGCTCTTCAGTATATTCATCTGTTATATCGAACAAATGCTTATGTGTAAATAATGTAAAAAGCAATCCTGCTATGTAAACTAGGGCAAGTATGCCAGAGAGGAGCAAGCTTAATATTAATATTGATTCAAGCCTTGGCTGCGCTCCTCGAATTGCTGGCAGATATGCAAATAATGTCGGCACACTTAACCCAACAACTGAAATAATTAACATTGTAGAGCTGACGCCAGCTGCTTGCTTGTTGAATCTCTGCTCAGTAAATTTTAATCCGCCAAAAAATATGCTTAGGCCAACTAACAATAAAATATTGCCCATAATTGATCCAACTATAGATGCCTGCACTAGCTCAAAATAACCTCGAGAGATAGCAAGTATTGCAATGATCAGTTCTATTATGTTTCCAAACGTTGCATTCAGCAAAGCTCCAATTGTATTATTAGTTTGTATGCTTATCTGCTCAGTTGCTTTGCCAAGATACCTTGCTATTGGCACCAGCGCTAAGATTGAGGTTACAAATAGTAGAGTATTATTATAGCTTGAAACTTTTAATGCAATGGATATAGGTATAAATACCAACATCCACATGAAAAAATAATTCACATTAATTTTGCTTGGCTTTGGCGGCTTTTTAAAAAATTCAGGTTCAATCTTCATTTGATAAAGCTCCATAAAGACTATTTTTTATATAATACTGCATTATTCCCGATTACTTGTACCAGCAAGCTGTTAGTTTTATCAGCAATCAGTTTAGCTGCCTCAAATCTATCCTGTTCATCATTAAATGACGGCAAAAACTTAACCTTGATCAGCTTTCTTAGCTTTAGTATTTTTTTGATTTCCTCAATAAGAGTATCAGTTATGCCATTTTTACCTATTCTTACGATAACACTTAGTTTTCTTGCTCTTTTCCTTAATTCTTTTAAATCAGCTTCTGTCATTTTACATGTGTGATAAAGTCAGTTTTATTTTTTATTATTTTTATTTATTTTGTATTTTTTAATTTCGTGATAAATCTTTATAAAATTATTCCTTATTTTAGGCTGATTTAAGATTGCTAAGCCAATTAGTATAAAAGCGATTCCTTGGAACACAGGCACAAAAAGCCCAATAACACCTAATACAATAAAAGAATAACCGATAATATCTCTTAGCAGGCTCATTTTTTGCTTGTTAAATCGCATAAATTTATAAAATATACAGTTACAGCCAATCTACTATGCTATAATCTGCGCCCATTGCTTTTAGTTATTTTTATGCTATCTTATTCATATGATGATGGTGCCCCAGATTATGCCTGTGCTTTAGCTCTTCTATATGTGCAACTTTTGTTTTAAGGAGTTTTTTAATATTCTTTGAGAAATCCACTAACAGCAAAGATATATGCTCACCGCCAATATAGTGCGGCAAAATAACATAATCTGCTCCATTTTCATATAGCTCTAATGCTTCTGGAATATCTAAAGCCGTCACTATTGCCGTAGCACTCTTATTTTCCTGCTTGAGCTTTTTTATTAACAAGATATTATCTGTCAGGTCTGAAACTGTTGAGATCAAAGTGTTAACGCCTTTTAATTCCAAGCGCTCAATTATTTCTAAATCAGAAATATCTCCATAAATGCAAGGAATTTTCTGGCTGATCAGGCTATGTATTGTTTCAGGATTAAAATCAACAACAATAATCTTCTTCTTCATTTTTCTTAATGTATCAACAACCTTATAACCTATCCTATTATACCCTACTACAACAATATTGCTCTTAATCTTTTGCGGAAAATACTCTAAGTTTTTTGCAGGGCTTAACCTGTCAAACAGCATAAAGTTCCTAAAAAATGTATTATATATCCAGCTTTCATATTTGATGAGATAAGATGTCAGAGAAATGGTAATCACAGACAATATAATCGCCAGCACCAGGAGATCATTCTGAATATGTCCAAGCACTATGCCTTGCGCAACTATTATTAAGCTAAATTCGCTTATCTGCGTCAAAGAAATTGCTGTCTGAAAACTTGGCTTTTTTGCATAACCAAATATGCTGCACATCAACATAATAACAAACGGCTTAAGCAGGATCACAAAAAGCGTCAATACTAAAACAGGAACTAGAATAGAGCCTGTAAAATTTATGCCTATGCTTAACCCTAAGGAAACATAGAATATAGTTGAGAAAAAATCCTTTAATGACTTTACTTTGCCTATTATCTCCAGATTATATGGAAGATTAGCTAAGCCTGCGCCTGCAATAAATGCGCCTATTGCAATTGAGAACCCAGACTTTATTGAATTTAAGAGTTGAGGAGAGCTTGCTAATCCTAATGGATCAAAATTAGGCGAAGCTAAAAAATAAGTCAGAATATTGCCAATGTTCAATGCCAGTATTGAGAAAAAGAAGCATGTTGACAATGACAACAGCAAAAAAAGCTCCTGAGATTTTGCTGCATATTTAAACAGAGGCTTAAAAAAATATAATATCATAATCATAGCTGCGATAATAAATATGGCTCCCTTGAAAATTGCAATCAGGAAAATTAATGGAGCTATATCCTGGACAATTGACATTATTGAGAGCGCAAATACTGCAAATAAATCTTCTACCAAGAGAATGCCGATTATAATGCGAGCATGCAGTGTATCAAGCTCTTTCTTGTCTGACAATAATTTTACAACAACCATTGTTGAAGAAAAGCACACAATAAGGGCAACATACAGCATTTCTATGCTTTTAAATCCGAGAAAGAATGCAGTTGCTAACCCTAGAAAAAATAATATCACTATCTGGATGCTGCCTCCTAATAATGCAACAGACGCAACATCTTTTAATTTTTTTAATGTCAATTCTAAGCCTATTACAAACAAGAAAAAAGCAATCCCGATCTCGCTCATTGAAGTAATTACATCTGAATTTGTGACTAAACCAAGCATAGGCCCAATAACTATGCCAGCTAGAATATAAGCAGGGATTAATGGCTGCTTGAAAGCACGAGCTATATACCCAAAGAAAGTTGCCAGTATCATTACAATGCCAAGCTCTAATATTAAATCTGCCATATTGCACCTGAATTAATAGATAATGATTAGTAATAACGATGTTATTGATAACGATGATAATGATAATAATGAATTTAGAGCCATACTGCACTTCTGTATTTTGATTTGTGAGTCATTGATTTTGCGATTCCTCATTTGCTTGAGTAGTGTTTTGTGCATTAGTTAAGTCGCTAGTATTATTAGCACCATCAGAAGTTGTAGCTGAGCCAGAAGCAGGAGCATCAGAAGAGGCAGTTGAATCAGAACCCGGCGGAGAGATTGTAGCCGCTGTCTGTGTTGCTGGTTGAGCTGGTTGAGCAGATGTTACTGCGCGCTTGGCCTGCTCTTTACATGCCAGGTTTAACTCATAATCAACTATAACATCGCAAACTGAATAATCGCCTTTTTCCATAAAATTATTCAGGTAGCAGACATCTCTTCTATATTGATGATTAATTTTATCACAGTATTGTTTTTGTTTGCTGACTTCAGCTATGTCTGAATAACAATAATCCTTTTCATTTTGAGTAGTTAAGGTTTGACAGAGGGCGTCTGCCTCTGATATCTTGCTAGGGTCTGCTGCCTTAGTCCTAACATCTGTTTCTATCTCATCAATAGAAACTTTTTGTTCATCTTCATCTGGTAATGCTTTTGCGTCTTTAGCAGGAGTTTTATCATCTGTGCTTGGTTGCGCAGATGGTTGTGATTCAGGCTGAATTTTCTCAGGCGTATCTGTTTTAGGCTGTTGTGTCGGTGGCTGAGGTTTTGTATCTGTTTTTTTAGGAGTATCTATCTTCTTTGGCTGATCTACCTTAGGCTGTTTTTCTGTGTCATCGCCTTTACTAAAATCTGCTCCTTTCACTTCAAAACTAAAGCTGGCAGATACTTCTTGGCTTTCATCTTCACCATATCTGCCAACAGAAACCAGCTTATATTTGCCTGTCTTAAGATTTTCCGGAACTTTAATCTCTGTTACTTGTTCTGTTGTTGTCTCAACTGCAACTGTTTCTTGCAGAGAATCTATTTCTTTCTGATCTGCATCCAATATTTTATGTGTTAATTCAACATCGTATCTTTTATCATTGCCCTTATTGTCCATGCTAATCTCAAAACTAAGAGTATCGCCTGGCAACAAGCTAGTCTTAGCTGCTTTAACAGTATAATCCATTAATTGGTCTTCTATATTATTATCCTGGGAGAATTGAAAGAAGAAAAACAATCCTGCGCCGGAAAATACTGATACCAAGACGATAACACTTACTATTATTGCGCCAAGATGTGTTATATGCTTGCCTGTGCTCGTTGCAGCTGGATGAAATACTGCATCTACTGCCGGATCTATCTGCTGGGCAGCGTATCCGTATCTTAGCAGATAATTTCTTATTGAATTTTGATCAAAGCCAGAATTTCTTTGCTGTGTTATATAATAAACTAGCCTGGGGTTAGCTATTGGCAGCTGAAAGGTTTGTTGAGATGCCTGAGATTGTAGTTGAGGTTGGTATGCAGTTTGTGTTTGTACGATTCCAGTTTGTCGTGATTGCAAGCTTGGTTGCGTTGCCTGGTAATTTACTGCACTTTTTTGAGCAACTGCTATTGCATCATTAACATCTTGCAGGGAATACCTATTATTAATCAAATGCTGAGAAATCTGTTCTGCCTTAAAGCCCTTATTCAGCTGTTCAACAATATAATTAATCAAAACTTGATTTGGCATCTAACACCCTCTTTCAATATGTTAAGTAATAGAGTTTATAATGTATTTAGAGTATATAAATATTAGTAATTATATATAAACATTTAGAATTAAAGGGCTTTCCGACCAGTCTATGACTGGTGGCGAAATATTAATGTAGTTCTTTATCTTTTTAACAAAAGAAACCAAAACTAAAAGCCGTTA
>JACPBN010000088.1 GCA_016180275.1 Candidatus Woesearchaeota archaeon | reverse complement strand
TTGGTTTCACATTTGAGGCATATTATGTTTATCATATACAGCAGAAAGTACTATTACTATAAAATACTTTCTGTCAGTCAAACACTAACACTACCAACACACTATATGCTTATAGGTATAGATAATTCTGGAGGATATATAACAACTTGTCCAGAATTATCTAATAAGACAATTCCAAAAAAAAGTCATACAAACCACAGAATTGTCTATATTAATTATTTTTATAAGAATATATGTCATTTGAATTTCAACTACTAACAACTTTTGCCTTTAACTCTTCCATCTTTTGATTCAGAAATTGCTCATCAACTCCCTGACTCAGTGCAAGAAGCTTAGAAAAAGCAGCCAGTTCTGCAACCTGTAAAAGAACATCATCAAAGCTTTTGTTTGCAGACTTTAATTCGTCAATTGCAACAAGCTTTTCCTGGATTTGAAACATGAGATAGTCATAGTAATCTTTAGAACTCTTGAAGCTGAGATTTTGCTGGCTAAGACTATTCATTAACACACCTCTCCTAGGATTAGAAATGTTTTTTCTATTTATAAGCCTTTTGATTTTTTGAATTTTCCGAGCAGAGCAGTTAAACAAAAGTTTTTTATAGTTAATTAAATTAATTGGATCAGAGGAGATAAAACAGCCCTTATAACAGGAAAACAATAAATTTAGATAATAATCTTAAACATTAATAATTAAACAACAGCTAAAAATTTATATTTGGAGGCAAAAAAATGACAGTCAAAGTTTACAGCACAACATCTTGCCCTTGGTGCCACAAGGCAAAAGATTATCTCAAGTCATTAAATGTTCAATTTCAAGACATTAATGTCGGAGAAGACCAGGATGCTGCAAATGAAATGGTAGAGAAGTCTGGCCAAATGGGAGTTCCAGTTTTAGACGTAAACGGAACGATAATTGTGGGCTTTGACAAGGCAGCGATTGACAGCGCTCTTGGCAAGAAAAAGTAGCTTTATTTTTTATATGTATTTTCTTAAATTTATCAAATTGTCCTAATTTGCAAACTGCTGTTTTTTTACCGCAACATTTATATACTTCATATGATTCTAGGTTCATATGATATGTAATTCATATAAGAGCTTTTTCAAGATACTTGCAGATGACTGCAAGCTGAACGTCATCAACATACTTAGCAAAGGCCCTCTCACAGTCTCTGAGTTATGCAAGAAGCTAGAATGTGAGCAGAGCAGGATAAGCCATTGTTTGCAAGCATTGAAGAAATTTGGGTTTGTAGCTTCGCAAGTCAAAGGCAAGCATAGAGTTTACTCTCTTGAGCCAAAGATAATGGTGCCATTACTTAAATTGATAGATGAGCATGTAGAGAAGTATCACAGGAATCTGTGCAAATGCAATGGAGTAACATGGCGAGAGATGAAATGAAAAATAATATAATGAAATATAAATTAAAAATTCAAGATAAATTATGATTATGAAAAATAAAAAAGTGATATAAAATGGCAGTTGAAAAACTAAAAAGCTTATTTGGAAAGCGTGACCCTGTTTGCGGCATGAAAGAGGCAAAAGGCACAGGCATTCATGCATATAGCCAATGGTTTTGCAGCGAAGATTGCAAGCAGAAGTATGAAGATGAGCAAAAGAGGTAAAAAATTACCAGTAATGGACAAGAAAGGGATTTTGTGCCATATAATTCCGATTGTTATAGTGGTTGGGCTTGTATGGGCGCTCATATTTGCAATAAAGCTGACTTATGTAGGCGAATGCAACAATAATGCTGACTGTAGCAGCAACAGCTATTGCGGCAGCGACAGAAAATGCCATAGTATGCCCACTAAAGTGAATCGGGATTTTACAAGTGCAATTATCCTCATCAGTATCTCATTGATTATCGCATTTATCCTGCTTGCATGGAAGAGAAAAGAAAAAGCTTCAGGATCAGGTTCAAATGTGCATCATCCCAATGCACATCATCAAGCTCATTATATGCCTAGCCAAACACTCAGTGTGCATCATGCAACAGGCCATGAACAGAAAAAATGATCCCTAAAAAAATCGTTGCAAAGATCATGAGGTTGTTTTTGTTGGCATTTATCCTATTTTTGGCAGGATGCGCCAAGAAAGAGTGCACAAGCAATGCCAGCTGCGGCAGCGGCAATTACTGCGGTGCAGATTATAAATGCTATCCGCTTGAAAAAGTAACCATGACAAAAACTTATACTCTCGAAGGTTTGATAATGGGCTTGTCAATCATAGGTTATGCTTTGTATATAAGATACTTTAAGAGCAAGAAGTGCCATTGAAATTGCATAAAAATAAAACAAAAAGGGCACATAAATATGCATATGATAAGATGAGGAATTAAAAAATGAACGAATGGCTCATATTTTCATTGATATTATTAGGAATCTGGGCAGTTATCTGGCTAGTTAAGCCAACATTAAGAAAAGAGATGTTGTGGACAAGCATCCTTACTGCGCCTTTTGGCCTGACAGAGCCTTTATTTGTTCCTGAGTATTGGAATCCTCCGTCACTTTTTGATCTGGCTGCTAAAACAGGTTTTGATATCGAAAGCCTTATATTCTGCTTTGCAGTCGGCGGAATAGGGGCCATAGCCTATGAAACCCTGTTTAAAATTAAGCATATAAAAATATGCAGGCATGAGAAGCATAGCAAAAGGCACAGGTTCCATATTCTTGCACTAAGCTCCCCAATAATTATATTTCTCCCATTAATATTATTTACAAATCTTAATCCTATATATTCAGCAAGCATCGCTATGTTTCTGGGAGCAATAGCTGCAATGTTGTGCAGGCCTGACCTAAGAGATAAAATTTTGGCAGGAGGAGTTATATTTCTTGCCATATATTTCATTTTCTTTTTATTATTTAATCTGGCATATCCGGGAATTGTCCAGAGGGTATGGAACTTATCTGCAATAACCGGCATCCTGATTTTAGGCGTGCCTTTGGAAGAATTAATATATGCTATTACTTTTGGAATGCTCTGGTCAAGCTATTATGAGCATATCAATTGGTATAAACTAAAAAAGGTGAGAGCATGAAACAAACAATGAAATGCGGCTATCTTAGCCCAAAAGCTTTGGCAATATCTTTAGGCAGTATTTGGGGAGCATATGTTTTTTTGTTAGGGCTAGTGCTGACTATTTCCCCTAATATCAAGTTTTTTTGGATAAGCAAAGAGTTATTGAATATACTGGCAACATTATACCCTGGCTATGAAGCAAGTTTAGCAGGCAGCGTTATTGGCTTATTTTGGGCAGTGATGTGCGGAGCTTTAGGCGGCGTTATAATTGCATGGCTGCATAATCTATCATTGGAGAAATACTGCAGATAACCATATATTGGAAGATACAGAAGAATAAGAAGAATAAAACATGGAGAAAGACCCAATATGCGGAATGAAAGTTGATTAAAACAAAGCAAAATTTAGCACTGTTAAGGGCGGCATGCAATATTATTTTTGCAGCAGCAACTGCAAGGCTAAGTTTAAAGAGGGGATAACCGTGAACACAAAAATGATGAAAAAATCAAAAGGAAGAAATGATAAAAGTATTGGAATGACAGAGCTACCGGAGGCGCAAAGAAAATTTAGGATTCGCCTTGTTATAGCAGCATTTGTTCTTTTTGCGATCGTTCTTTTTGCATTTATTTACTTAAGTACTACGCCAGAAGCAACTGCTACCATGCTACTCAGCTTTGCTGGTGGAGTGTCGAACATTGTTCTTCCATGCACATTACCATTAGTGTTTATTATTGTGCCTATTGCTATGCTTGCGGGCAGAAAGGGAATAGCAATGACCATGCTTTTTGGCTTAGGACTAATTATAACCTTGGCTGTTTATGGTGCAGTTGTAGCATTAATCGGGCAGTATTTAGGCTTGGATATTGCAACAAGAGTAATGTATTCATTAGCCGGAATTGCATCGCTGATATTTGGCCTGACTGAGTTGAAACTTATAAAATTCGAGCTTCCAAGCTATGTTAGAATGCCAAAGTTTATTCAAGAACGTGGAGATTACATAAAAGTCTTCATGCTTGGTTTGCTCTTGGGGAATGCAGGAGTTGGCTGCCCGAATCCAATCACTTATGTTGTTCTTGTATTTGCAGCAACCAGTGGCAATTGGCTGCAAGGTGCTGCCCTCATGGCAATTAATGGCCTCGGAAGAGCTGTTCCCTTGCTTCTTCTTACAATTTTAGGAATATTAGGAGTTAATACCATCGGTTGGCTTGCTAAGAAATCAGAATCTATTAAGAAATTTACTGCATGGGCACTCGTAGTATTGGGATCATTCATATTGCTCAATGGCATCTTTGGTCATCTTTGGTATGAAGGAGGTTTTTTCCATGAAGGCCTGAACGCTGCTTTCATGGCTGCTGGCGGCAAAATGATTGGCGAAGCTGACATAGAAATTGATGAGTTTGAAAAACCAGTGCCATTCATGGAATATGGAGCATGGCTCAATCTTGCAGTAACATTACTTCCTGTTTTCTGGTACTGGAGAAAATATCCAAAAGCACGAAAGGAAGTGTTAATAGTATTGCTGATATTCCTTATTTGGGACCTGCTATTATTTGATTTTGGATTAAGCGCCATGAAATGGCTTGCTATTGAAGGTGGTTTACCATGACAATGACAACTGCCACAGAAATAACCATCACAAAATGGAAGCTTGCTTTAGGCGCAGTATTCATATTTTTAGCAGGTTTTTTGCTTGGAAAAGCATTTGGAGGCTGAAAACATGGCTAAAGATCCTGTATGTGGAATGAAAATCGATGAAAAAAAGGCAGCAAAAGAAAAATACAAAGGCAAGGCTTATTATTTTTGCAGCCCAACATGCCAATGGGCGTTTGAAAGTAATCCGGCTGAGTTTATAAAAGGCAAAAATAAACTGGTGATGTAATAATGAGTTATATCCTGCTATTTTTCATTTCTGTTGTTCATGGATTAATAACCAGTTCGAAAAGAATATAGGTCTAAAAGGTGAGAGAATGGCAAAAGTAGAAATTTTAACAACCCCTGGATGCTCAAGTTGTGCAAGGGTTAAAAGGATGTTAGATGAAATGAAAGTTAAATATAAGGTTATAGATATAACACAGAATCCGGAGATAGTGCAGAAATACCAAGTAATGTCTGCTCCTGGGATAGTAATAAATGGAAAACTGGAATTTAGCGGCGTCCCAAACAAAAAAGAATTAGAGTTGGCATTAAAATAATACAAACATGTATGATCTTTTAGTTGAAAATAATAAGTAATCAAGGACGGGAATAAAATGAATTGGTTTATTGTCGGAGCTACATTTGATGTTGTTGGAAAGATCTTAATTGCAATTACTGTGTTGCTTGTCCATAGGCATGTCATAAAAGGGCATAAAATCGATAAATCTGTGCTTAAAGAAATGAAACGTGAACAGGTATTGGGAACACTCGGCATTATCTTTATAATCAGTGGTTATCTTACTCATGTAATCAGCCTGTAAAATGGGTGATAAAGATTAAACATGATGAAATCCGTTAAAAGTTCAAGGAGGCAAACAACATGAAACAAAATCTAGGAAGGCTTGACCGAATATTGAGATTTGCGCTGGCTTTTTGGTGGCTAGGGCCATGGGCTCCGCAGTACCAGCTTGGAGCAGCAAATTTGCTTATCGCTGCTGTTGGATGGATTGCACTGGTTGAAAGCTTTTTTGGCTGGTGTGGATTGCATAACTTTTTCCATATAAACAACAAAAGCCAGTAAATAATAATAATTCAGAGTAGAATTTAAAGTAAGACTCTAAAATAAGTAGAATGCGGATGCCTAACTGACATTTACATTCTTCTTTTTAGATGTCTAAACAACAAGTTAATGAAAAAATGATCCCTTACAAAGTATTTCCAATGTTTGAATTTGGGCCGCTGCATATCAATATGTACGGCATTATGTTCGCTTTAGGCATTTTAGCAGCAACATTTCTCGCCGTGCGAGAAGCTAAAAAAAGAGATATAGATGAAGACATTATCCATGAGCTGGCAATATATCTGATAGTAGGATTAATAGCGGGTGCCAGGCTATTTTATGTGATGTTTTATTGGCCAAAAAATATGCCATTAACTTTTTTTGATATATTTAAAATTTGGGAAGGAGGCTTAGCATTTTTTGGCGGATTCATTGGCGCAGTAACTGCAGCCTATATCTTCCTAAAAAAGAATAACTTAAACTTCTGGGTATATGCTGATATATTTGCAGTGCCTTTAGTGGTAGGGCATATTTTGGGCAGGTTTGGAGATTACTTTATGGCGGGCCATCCTGGAAAAATAACTGATTTGCCATGGGCAATCTACATAGACAATGCATTAAGGCATCCTGTAGTATTGTATGAGATTATTGGGTTATCTATAATTGTTGTTATACTGCTAAGCCTGAAAAAAGCAAAATTCTTTGATGGCTTTATTTTTCTAAGTTATGTAGTATTATATTCTATCCAGAGAATGATTTTGGATTATTTCAGGATTGAATCGACAGATCCCAGATATCTAGGCTTAACGCCTTCACAATTCATTGTAATAATCTTGTTTATTATTGCTGTATATTTTATGCTGGCAAATTCAGATAAGAGTAAGTTAAAGCCAATAAATATCAAAAAGACAAGATTATTAAAGAGATCAAAAAATACATAATGAGGCATGATATGATAAAACTGATAATATTTGATTTGTGCGGCGTAGTGTTTCATTGCGAAGAGCCGCCTTTTTTTATGTATTTCGCAAAAGAGCATAATCTTAGTGTAAATGAAGTGGAAGAGATATTCACAGTATATATGAAGAAAGCTGAACTTGGAGAGATTTCCGCAGTACAGGCAATTGAAAGCTTTTTGATGCATTTTAATGTCAAAGCAGATGCAGCTGAGATGTTAAGAAAACTAAGCAGCTTCAAGGCAATAGACCAAGAAGCAGTAAATTTATTGAAGAAACTTAGAGCCGATCATAAATACAAATTGGCATATCTTACTAATTCGTCCCTACAATTGATGGAGCTAAGTGAGAAAAGGCTGCCAATAAGACAGTACTTTGATTTTGGCATAATTTCGGAAGAGATCAAGGCAAGAAAGCCAGACAAAAAGGGATTTGCTCTTATCATGGAGAATTTTAATGCAAAGCCAGAAGAAACAATATTCATTGATGATGCAGCAAAGAATCTGGGAAATGCAAAGGAGATTGGTATCAAGACAATTATTTTTCAAGGTGTAAATCAATTAGCTGATGATTTGAAAAAGTTGGAGGTTAAGATATAATAGGCGCAATATGGTATCACTATTACATATTAAAAGGAATATGGAAGATTTCAACAGGCTACGCGAAATAGCGACAGCATTTGCTATGGGCGGGTTTTCTTATTATATTAAGAAGGCAGGGATAGGAAGTTGTGTGTCGCTTAGATGCAAATTTCATTGCATGCTTAAAAGAAGCTGTGATTGTCCACTTGATAAACATTCGCTTCCTGTTCATTTTAGAAAAGTTATTGAAAGGCTTGGGCCCACGTTTATAAAATTAGGTCAGCTTCTTAGTTTACGCCCGGATGTACTACTACCTGAGTATTGCAATGAACTGCGAAATTTACAAGACAAAGTTCCTGAATTTTCATTTCAGGATGTGAAAAAGATTATTGAAGAAGACTTTCACCTACAATTATCTGCTGTTTTCTCTTCATTTGATAAAAAACCAATTGCTGCTGCATCAATTGCTCAAGTCCATAAAGCAAGATTAAAGGACGGCAAAAAAGTCGCTGTAAAGATATTACGGCCAGAAGTAACAAAGATAATCAAGCAAGATATTAGGATAATGGAGATGATTGCTGCTCTTTTGGAAAAAAATTTCCCCGAGAGCAGATCATTTCGTCCAATACGTTTTGTGCAGGAATTTAAGGAATGGACTTTGAAAGAAATTGACTTTCGCAATGAAGCTGGGATTATGGCAGAGATGCAGGAAGTATTCGCAAACAACAAAATTCTTAGAATTCCAAACGTATTTTTCAAACATACTTCACAAAGAGTGCTTACTATGGAATTTATGGAAGGAATAAACATAAATAATGATAAGGGATTAACAAAAATTCATGCTAATCGCAGGCAATTGGCAATTAACGCGGTTCAAATCATCGCCGAACAAACTCTAGTGCATGGAATTTTTCACGCAGACCCGCATCCTGGCAATATTCTTGCATTAAAAGGGAATCGTTTTGTGTTTCTTGATTTCGGAATTGTAGGTCGCTTATCTGAACGGCAACGAAGAAAGTTCTCTTTGTACATGATTTACCTATTTGAGCGTGATTTTGAGAGAGCACTTCGTCATATTGTGGATCTTGCAGAGGTGTCAGATGAATCGGATGTTGAAGGGTTTAAAAAAGACTTGCTTGGCATCCTTAGCTCCTGTTACGGCACATTGGAAACAAATAGCCTTAGCCAGGCACTCTTTAAGAGTGTTATTGCCGGAGTGCCGCACAGGGTCTATTTTCCTTCGGATCTTGTGTTGCTTGCTAAAGCATTTGTAACCGCTGAATCAGTAGGGAGGAATCTTTATCCAAAATTTTCTATACTAACAGATGCGCAGCAGCCAGTAAGAAAAACATTGAAAAAACAATTAAGCCCAATTAGGACAATTTCAAACTTAGTTAAGAATTCTATTGATTATAATGATCTAATAGAAGAATTTCCTGTTCACGCTGCGCGCACGTTAAAACTAATTGAGAATGGAAGCATTACAGTTAATCTCAATAAAAAAGAATTTCTGCCTCTTATGAAAGAATTTCATGAAACTCATGTTGTTCGCATGATGGGAATGATTATAGCTTCACTCATATTAGCTAGCGGAATAACCAGTTTTCTTCAGGAAGGACAGCAGCATATGCTGGCTTTGCCTATGGTAGAGCTTTACCTAGCAATAGGATTGTTTATTTGGACTATAAGATATATGAGAAAAAAACGGGCTGAAATGCAATAAAAAATAGATGAAAAAATGGCAAAACTAAATGAACTCGTGTTGGGTTATGCAGGCACAATAGTCTCTGCTACCTGAATGTTGTTGTTATGGGATCTCATGGTTTAACAGTCTTAAAGAGAATGTTGCTGGGAAGCGTTCAACGGAAGTGCTAAAAAAATCAGCAGTCCCAGTGTTTATTGTCAAATAGTAGGGAGTTAAATAGTATGGAGGCACCAATGGCAAAAGACCCGATATGCGGAATGGAAGTTGATCAGAACAAAACAAAGTTTAGCGCAGTTAAAGACAACATGCAATATTATTTTTGCAGCAATAACTGCAAGACACAGTTTTTGGCTGGCAACAAAACAGAAGATAATGCTGCAAATACTGGTAATAGTGATAGCAACAACAATTCCAGAAATAGCAGTAATAATAGTTCTGCTGGGATCACCGGCAATACTGTTAATTCATCCAGATCAACCCTAAAGATATCAGGCATGCACTGTGCCAGCTGCGCAGTCAATATAGAGAAAAATCTCAACAAGACTGCAGGAGTGGTAAAGGCAAATGTCAATTTTGCAAACGAAAAGGCATATGTTGAGTATGATAATTCAAAAGCCAAGGAAGATGATTTTGTAAAGCTCATAAAAAAGTTAGGATACAAGGCAGCAACTGAATCACAATTGTCGCAACTGAATAAATCTGCAGAATCCAAGCCAGGAGAGGTAATTCTTGACATCACAGGAATGCAGAGCCAGCACTGCCAGGGAATAATTGAAAGAACAGTAGCTGCGCTCGGTGGGATTAAGGAGATCAAAGCAAATTTAGCAACAGAAAAAGCTGAGATAAAATATGATCCAGAAAAGATAAAAGTATTTGAGATAATAAAAGCAATAGAGAATGCTGGCTATGGCGCATCCCAAACGCAGTCAAAGGATTTTGAGAAAGAAGAGAGAGAGAAAGAGATCAGGACATTAAAGTTAAAGACATTTATAACATTCCTGCTTAGCATCCCTTTGTTTTATTACATGGCAGAAAGCTTTTTTGGAGTTCCTCTGCCGGAATTTCTCGAGCAGAACATAAAAATAATACAATTTGCATTTACAATGCCGATTGTGCTCATTTCATACCGCATCTACACCTCTGGCTTCAAGGCAATCGTATTCAATCGCAGCCCAAACATGGACAGCCTGATCGCTATCGGTACAAGTGCTGCATTTATCTACAGCATTTACACAAGTTTTTATGGAGGAGACTTATATTACGAGATTACCGGATTATTGTTATTATTCATTCTGCTAGGCAAGACTTTAGAGGCAATTGCAAAAGGCAAGACTTCTGAGGCAATAAAGAAACTTATTGGCTTGCAGGCAAAGACAGCGATTGTTGTCAGAAAAGACCCAAACAGTAAATCTAAAAATGCAACAATTGAAGTAGAAATACCTATTGAGCAAGTGGAAGCTGGAGATATAGTCATAGTAAAGCCAGGTGAGAAGATTCCTGTTGACGGAATAATTGTTGATGGGCATTCCAGCGTAGATGAGTCAATGCTAACTGGAGAAAGCATCCCTGTTGAGAAAACAAAAGGAGATAAGGTTATAGGCGCAACCATAAATAAAGTCGGCTATCTAAAATTCAAGGCAACAAAAGTCGGAAAAGACACTGCGCTTGCGCAGATTATCAGATTGGTTGAGGAAGCCCAAGGCAGCAAAGCTCCTATCCAGAAATTAGCTGACCAGATAAGCGCATACTTTGTGCCTGCTGTTGTTGTGATTGCAATTATTGCAGCACTGACATGGTATCTGCTTGGATTCGGGTTTGCTTCTTCATTGACAATCTTTGTTGCAGTATTAATAATCGCATGCCCTTGTGCGCTTGGATTAGCAACACCTACTGCTATAATGGTAGGCACAGGCAAAGGCGCAGAGAACGGCATATTGATTAAAAGCGCAGAAGCTCTGCAGAAAGCAACTGAGATTACCACAATTATATTCGATAAAACTGGAACATTGACAAAAGGCAAGCCAGAGGTAACTGATATCCTTTCAACTGGCTCTGGCAAGAGTAGATTAAAAGAAGATGAGGTACTTAGGTTTGCAGCGATTGTTGAAAAAAGAAGCGAGCATCCGCTTGGAGAGGCAATCGTCAACGGTGCAAAAGCCAGAAATTTGACTCTTCCTGAGCCAAAGAAATTCAAATCTATTACAGGCAAGGGTGTTGAGGCAGTATATGGCAATAAGCATATTCTTCTAGGAAACAGAAAACTGATGACAGAAACAAAAGCCCTGGATAAGTTAAAGGCTTCAGAGAAAACTTTGATGGAAGAGAACCTTCAGCGTTTAGAAAACGAAGGCAAGACTGCAATGCTAATAGCTGTCAATAAAAAGATTGTTGGCATTGTGGCAGTAGCTGATACTCTAAAAGAAAATTCAAGAGAAGCTGTTTCACAGCTGCAGGCTCTTGGCAAGAAAGTATATATGATAACAGGAGATAATCAGCGGACAGCACAGGCAATAGCTGCTCAAGTAGGGATTAAGAATGAAAATCTAGGTGATAAAAGTGATGCAGGTAAAAGTTCTAACTTTGTTCTTGCAGAAGTATTGCCTGAAAACAAAGCAGAAGAAGTCAGGAAGCTTCAGAATGCCGGAGAGAAAGTTGCAATGGTAGGTGACGGCATCAATGATGCGCCTGCGCTTGCGCAATCAGATATTGGCATAGCTATTGGCTCTGGTACAGACATTGCAATCGAGACTGGAGAGATTGTCTTGATTAAGGAAGACCTAAGAGATGTTGTAAAAGCAATGAAATTAAGCAGGATGACTATGAAGAAGATAAAGCAAAATCTGTTCTGGGCATTCTTTTATAATGTTGTAGGCATTCCAGTTGCTGCTGGTGTATTATATCCTGCAACTGGATGGCTTTTATCTCCAATAATAGCAGGAGCTGCAATGGCATTCTCCAGCGTGAGTGTTGTTACAAATACTTTACTTTTACGAGGCAAAAGATTATAAACTCAGGCAGATAATATTAACAAAAAAGCCAAAGCATCAGCCAATTTTTGCGAACACAAATTAAAATATCTTGCTAAGAATGGTCGGGCGGTTGCAATCCTGTAAGCGAGTTAACTTGTCACAAAGACGAACTAAGCTAATAAGCAAACAAGTAGACCGTGCGTTCAGGAGACACAACTTATTATGTTAACCTGCGAGTGCTCGCAGGCTGATGCTTTGGCTTTTGTAAGTATAAAAATATTAAAATACAATAAATAACATGCACCACAAAAAGATTGGCACAATATTATTGGTCTTTACTCTAGTCTTAGCTGTAGTGTTATATTCATTAAAATACCAGGCAGAAAAGCCTTTGCGGGATAAGATTGCAGAATTAGGAGGCGGAGAGTCATGCGACCATCCTACAGGAGAAGCTTGTCCGCATCAGGAATTAAGCAAATTATTGCCATACACTTATTTTGGGTTTTCTGTTTTGATATTGCTTGCAGGATTAGGAGTATATTTAATCATCTATGGCCAGGAGATGAAAAAGAACTATATTAACATTAATCCTGATCTGATTGCAAGACGGATAGAGAAATCACTTCAAAAAAACAGTCAGAAAGAAGTCCAGAAGGAATCTTCAGATGAGAAATTCAGCATATTACTGACTGCACTTGACAAAGACGAGCAGAATGTCTTAAAAGCCGTCAAAGACCAGGATGGAATCTCACAATCCACACTGAAATTCAGGACAGATCTTTCTAAGACAAAACTATCCCTAATATTGACAAGCTTTGAGAAGAAGAATCTGATAACAAAAGTTAAAACTGGCAAAATAAACCATATTTACCTGAAAAAAGCTGTTTAAAGCGTTATTTCTTGAATCTAAACTATCCGACTTAGTTCTAAACCTTCAAAAGTCTGAAAAAACTTTCTTTTACCTATAGTTTCATGAGTTAAATAGATATAAATGCTTTACATTCTTTGTAAAAGTTAGTTAATAACTAGCTAAAATTGTTACAACTAATGTTTAGGAGAGTATAAGGAGAGATGAAATATCCTAAAAAATAATCATTGAACAGAATAGGAAAAGATAATCATTAAACACATTGGGGGCAAAAAATGGAAGAACATCAAAAACATGAAAGTGATCATAGATCACATGAGCATAATGAAAAGAAGGGATATAACATGTTATTGAATTTTGCGACAATATTTGTTGTGTTATTGGTATTATTCAACCAATGGCAGATAGCTGCAATGGATACCCTGGTCAATAATATGCAGGGTATGGCATCTTCTGAAGTAAATTCAGGCGTACAAACAAGCTCACAAAAAACACCTATGCTTACAGGCGATGCAGTCAATGATGCGATTGCAATAGCTATCCC
>JACPBN010000052.1 GCA_016180275.1 Candidatus Woesearchaeota archaeon | reverse complement strand
TCTCTAAATCAAAAGAAATGCATGATATTGTATTAAAAATATTCCTATATGAATATAACAATAAACTCAAATCAGTCAAACACTAACACTACCTAAATAGTAGCTCTATCTTTACTCTGCAAATAAAGCTAAAATAGAGAGGTAATAAAATGCCAGAATCTGCAACATTAGAGCAAAGAACTATTGAAAGCATACCAAGAGGAACATTATCGCAATCATTTGGCCATGTAGAAGATTGGACTTCTATACAGTTAGCATATCAAGTATGCAATGACAGGCTAAAAGAGCTTAGGGCAGTAGGTGCATTAGATGAAGAAGGAAAAGTTGATGCTAATAAATTGAGAAACGCATTGAAAGATAATTCTTCATTGCTTAAGTGGTATGGATGGACAGGAACAGGAGCAATGTATAAGGCAGAAAATGGAAAAGCTGTTCTCTATCTTAGCAATGATGTCAGAAATAACCTTGTACTTAGGCCAGAGAATATAGAGGAAGCTGTAAGACAGCTAAGACAAACAAATGATTATAAGTCAAGTGAAGAAGATGCTTCTGATGTAATACGCTCAGTTAGTGCAGGAACAACAGCGAGAGTAGAGTATGATGCTAGGACTTTAAAATTAGTAAAAGATAATGATGAATGGTCACATTTTGTAGTAGATACTGTTAATTATGATAAGCTAGCTGAACAAGGCTACTTAAATGATGAGCAAAGAGAGTTAGCAGAGAGAAATTGGGGAAATGGAAAGGCATACAATAAAGGAACTGGATTTAGTGTTGAATTTAAGCAGTATATGGCTGTATTGAATGCAGCAGGAAAAAAAACAACAAACTTCTGTGTATTAACTCCTGAGTATGTAAAACAACATGCTAAAGATGGCGCAATTAGCCGCGTGTCTTGGCTCTTTGACTTCTACTACAATTCCGACTTCAGTGCAGGAGACAGGCTTGTTGACAGCAGCAATGGCGGTTTGCGAGGGGTACGTCGAAAGGTCGCCGAAGGCGACGCGTCGCAAAATGTTCCAGGGGATGCAAAGGAAACAGCTGATCCTGATTACAAAAAGGCTTTGGATACTTTACTAGGCAATCCACAAGAAGCATTAAAGCATCTAGATGATAAAACAGCTTTAGGTCTGTTACAGTTCAGTACTGCATATTATACCGCAAGACAACAGTAAGTTTTATTAACTTCTTTTATATCTCTCTTTTTTGTCTCAGCATAGCTCTAAAAGCAATGCTAGGCTACAAGCCATTTTGCTATAGCAGATTAGCTGCTATGATATACAGCTGTGACAGATAGCTTTCGGGCTATAAGCTGAAACAGCAGTGATGCAGTAAAGCAAAAGGGCTAAAGCCCTTAGAAACTTTTATTCTTTGCGACCCAAAAAGCAAAAGCTATATATAATGGAATCTTTTTGTTCCATGTGGAAACTTTTATTTCCACTAATATGCTAAGATCATACTCAAAATGCTATTCAATCTCTATTTAGAAACCCTGTTAGGGAGCAAGGTTAAGCTAAAGATATTAAGAGTTTTGATTAGGTATCCTACTAAAAAATTCACATTAAGGGAGCTGGCTAACCATATCAATACGTCGCATACTGCAGTTTTAAAGACATTGAAAGACCTGCAAGGCATGAATATCATCAGGCTTGAAAACCATGGGAGATCTAGCTTGTTGACATTAAATATTGAAAGTTGCTTATATCCCAGCTTGGTTGAATTATTTAGCAATGAAACAGCTACATTAGCCAGCCTTATAAAAAAAATAAAGAAAATTTTGCCTGGCGCAAAGTCTATTGCATTATTTGGCAGCATTTCAAAAAGACAGGAAATGCCAGACAGCGACATAGATATACTAGTTATAACTAAGGATAAGAAACAAGCAAGGGATATTATTGCTAAAAATCAAGAAGAGTTTAGCAAATTATATGGAAATGTGGTCTCTGCATATATAATGACAGAGAACGAATTTAAGATCAAAAGAAAAACTGATTTTGGGAAGAGCATATTAGAAGGCAACATCTTGATTAAGGGTGATCCATTATGAGAGCAAGAAATGTTGATAAGCACAAATACGTTAATTACCTTAAGAAGGCTGAAGAATTTTATGAGATCATGAATGAGGGTTTTGCTAAAAGCAAACACAATATAAAAAACAAAAGATTTATTTGTGACTATAACTTATAACCTAATAGAATGAAGACCATTAGAAAAATAACGAGATCTCTTTTTGGATTTTTAGGTAAGAAATCTAGAAAACAAATACTTAAGAATCTAAGAGATAAAAAAGATAGGGTCACAAAATAGGACACACCTATACTAAATACTTTGAACTAGCGATAGTTTTCACTATTCTAAAATAGCAAAAATACGAAACCTTTATATATAGGGGTTGTTTTTTAGCAATCAACAAGTTATAATTATGGCTATTGAAGAGTGGCTATTGATATAATTGCAGAAGATAATCGGTAAATTACAGATAATAATTGCAGATAATATAACTGCAGATATTAAAGTGGTATAATAACCTATAAACAGTAGGGGGGATTTAAATGAGAAAACTAACAATATTGAGCGTTTTAGCGATGGTATTAGTTCTATTAGTTGCTGCAAGTGTAAATGCAGGAGAGCTAAAATTTAAGGAAGTAAAAGCATATGTTGACGGCAAGAAGGATTCTGGCGTCTCAACAACAGGCGGCATTGCAGATAATGTTGCTCCTGAATCAAAGCTTAAATTCCAGGTAACTGTTGAAAACACTTTCA
>JACPBN010000051.1 GCA_016180275.1 Candidatus Woesearchaeota archaeon | reverse complement strand
TTGCTTTCCTGATGACGTTAATCCGTTTTTTACCAATGACTTGGTTTCACATTTGAGGCATATTATGTTTATCATATACAGCAGAAAGTACTATTACTAAAAAATACTTTCTGTCAGTCAAACACTAACACTACCTAATACCTTAGAATATAAAAAGTTTACCATTTTAAAGAAGTGAATATTTATAGTCATAGCAATACCTCTTTTTTTTAATTATATTTAAGATATACTTAATAAATATATAAACGTTGCGAAAGTGCAACTGAAAGATACCATCTGATGATAAATAAAGAGAATAGGGTACTTGTCCCTAAAGCCAAGATTTCCATCTTTTATCGTTCATTTTTGCAGAAAATATACAAAATAATGAAATAAATCATCAAAATTGTGGTTTTATTTCTTCTTATCTTTATTCTTACCCAACTCAGAAACTACATACCCTAGAACGCGATTATATGGAATACAAAGCTAAAAGCAGATTCAACTTGCATTATCACTTTACTTGCTCCAAAAGGAAAAATATCTCCCAGAGCATTTGAATAGTACATTAATAGCGCAGTTTACTATTAGATAACTGCGTACAAATGTAATATATCCTACGCAGTTATCTATACATGCAGCATTATCCTTCAGGCGCCAATATCCGGACAGGAGATAAAAACAGAATACCTTAACTATAGGTAATTCTGGAGGATATATAACAACTTGTCCAGAATTATCTAATAAGACAATTCCAAAAAAAAGCCATACAAACCATAGAATTGCCTATAATTATCGCATCTTCTTCCGAGAGTGATTACAAAGATTTAAATAAGATTAGAACTTACGATAATCTAAGACATAACTAAATGCACTAGTGAACAAAATGTTCTTCAAAAAGCCAAGACAATATCAGCTGGATCCACAGATGAGAGTATCTGCAAAGGACTTTGACCTAGATAAAGATTTGCAGGCAATAATTGATTTTTTAAGAGAGTCTGTTTCTGATATAAAGACAGTATATGTTCTGTGCAAAAAAATGCAGCAACTAAGAGAGAAAGAAAAGCATTTGGTTGAAGGAAAAGCTCCGCAGCCAAGCTTGCAGTACAACACAAAAGAGCAGATAGAGGTTTTTGACAAATTGCTTGAAGCTTATGATTTCTTTGATGAGGATGTTGAAGTCAACAAGCAGCGCGTCAAGTTCATCGCAAAAACATTGAAGAAATTAGCTGCGGAAAGGAACGTTGATCCTGGGCTATTGAGAAGCCTGCAGAAGAGAGAATGGTGGATGTATAATAGCTAGTAAATAGTGGCTTGTGACAGGTAAAATATGTAGCAAGTTGTATAATTCTTAGATTAAATGTGTGTTGCAGAAACTGGAACTGCACCAACTGAAGATGAATGATAAGATTCTTTTTTTTCGTCTTTAATTTTTTCCTTAATATTATTGTCTCGCCTGACAACTGCATCTACTACAGCCCAATAATAATCTACGAATTTATTTACCACAGGATTTTTAAAATTTAATTTATACATCTTTGCTTTTCCAACGATTCTTGTCTGCAAAACTGTCTTTTTTTGCCTGAATTCCTTCCACATAGTTTTTAATGTAGTGTAACCTACATCAGAATAACGGGCAATGTCCTTCATTGAATAATCATATTCTGAATGGACAATCAAAAAGCCCCATACCCTGTTCTTTGGAGTATCTCCTTCTTCCTTCAAAAATGCTGATTTTTGCATTGTAAAATATATAAAGCATAGCTTATATTTAAATGTTTTTATTTAGACCCATAAGGGGCTAAAAATAGACCATAAGCTTATATATTTTTACGTATTTTAATTTCCCATGGCGCACGTAAAAAAAAGCGAGTATATAAGGATAAGCAGAACAATCGTAAAGAAGCTTTTTGACTCAACGTGCTTCGGCAAAGGCTCTGTTTATATCAACGTCCTCAAATCAGCAATACCCAGAGAAGATTTAGATAAAGTTGAGATTGTATTAGATGCCTTGGTAAAACAAAATATCTGCTGCAAAAAGAAGAAAGATCATGGATGGAAATATTACCTTAATATGGGCAGATATGATAAGATTATGGAGATAATAAAAGAAAACGGCAAGCGCTCAATTATTCCGATTTTGTTAATGTTGTGATTATAGGAAAGGAACGTTGATCCTGTGCTATTGAGAAGCCTGCAGAAGAGAGAATGGTGGATGTATAATTCTTAGGTGAAGAAGAAAATAAAATTTAGATTACTGATCAGATATTAGACGACCTTTTTTTAGATTATTAAAATTTATCAGCAAGATTTCTCATAAGTCCTTTTACTATCTTTGCCGCCTTTCTTAAAATTATCAAATGCAACCTGATATAATTTCTGGCCGTATTTTGTCGGGTACTTATTAGTCAGGCAGGCAAGGCATACCTGATCTTCGCTTAAATCAATCGCCCTTAATAATCCAGGAATGGTCTGATAAATTAGAGAATCTGCACCCAAATCTTTTGCCATTTTATCAAGCATAGCAGCAGGCAGTGCGCCATCTACCAATGCTTTTGCATCTGTTGCATACTGTGGTGCAATCAGCTCAGAAACAGTTGACATATCAATGCCATAGAAGCAGGGGCCTAAGATTGGAGGGCATGAAACCCTGACATGAACCTCTTTTGCTTTGCCGGCTTCCCTTACATATTTTATCAGTTTCTTAGATGTCGTGCCGCGCACAATGCTGTCATCTACAAGCAAGACTTTTTTGCCAGCCATGACCTCTGGCAGCGCAGTGTATTTGTTCCTGACTTTATCCTCGCGACTT
>JACPBN010000029.1 GCA_016180275.1 Candidatus Woesearchaeota archaeon | reverse complement strand
AAAAGGGCCTATAATCCCTTCGCAGATATCAAAGGAGATAGGCTTAGATATATTAATGACTTCTGCGCATTTGTCGGAATTATCCTCAAACGGAAAATTAAGAATATCAAGCCTGAAATTGAGAAATATTCGCACAATAAAAGAATAAATACCATAATTTTTGTAGCTATTATTGTGCTTATACTGCCAGTATTAATCTATTTCTTTTTTACGCTTAAAAACAAGTTTGAAGATGAAATAAAGAATGAGCTTGAAAAATTCAGGGTGCATAAAGTCCATGATGACTTAGAGCAAGTTGAGAGATATATTGAGCACGCAGTCGAAAAAGGAAGAACTGAAGAATTGATCAGAGACCAGCTCCAAAAGATAGGGTGGAGCGAGGAGCTTGTTGAAAATTCTCTTGCAAAAATTCAGATTATCAGCCAATTAAAAGCAAATAATGAGAAAGAACCTGGTAAAAAATTCGAAGAGCTTGAGAAGTTTGTTGAGCAGCTGTTCGTTGAAGATAAGAGTGAAGAGGAGATAATAAAACATCTAAAAAAAAATGGATGGAGTAAAGAGATTATAAATATTGTCATTAAAAAATATGACATACTGCAGAGCATAAAAGCCAATAAGATAGGCACACATGATGAAGATGCAAAGCACATCCATGCGTACATTGAATATGCGATTAATTCCGGCAAAAATGAAAGTGAGATTAAAAAAGCCCTTAAGCAAGCAGGATGGCCGCAACATTTAATTCATGATGTATTTAAGGAAAAACAGATCCAAAAAGAGCTTGAAGAGCACAATGTCCACCACGTGCATGATAAAGTTGAGCATTTGGAGAACTATGTTGAACATGCTCTTGATAAAGGCAGAAGCCATGCAGAGATAAAGAAGATTCTTACTAAAGTTGGATGGGATAAGCAGTTGGTGCATGAGACAATACAGAAGAAAAAGAAGAAGCAATAACAACTGACATAAAATCTCAATTGCGTTACAGCATTATTGTATCATTCACATTCAGCTTGCCTTTGCTTACAGTATTCGCAGGCAGTTCAACAACATATTTTGCCTTGTTTTTTGGGAAATAGAAAGTAAATGGCATAAAATTCTCTTTTATCTCGATAATCTTTTTATTTCCATCATCACCCACATTAATATATAAAATATCGATCGGATAAAACACAAAGAACATGTGCAGAGGCACTTTCTGCTCCTTATTGAACTCCATGACAAGCGCCTTGTTATTATTTCTTCTCGAGAACATTAACCCTATAGATTTGGAAAGATGCGTATTGCAACGCTTGACATCTTTTATTCCCAGATGGTGCAAATTGATTATGTTCATAACTCTAGATTATTTTTTATTATTCACGTAGCCGTGTAATCGTCTTTATATTATCAAAGTCCGTATCAAATGAATAGATTTCAGAAACACCCAATTTTTTCATAAGAGTTACAGACAATGAGTCGTTTATTTTCCTGTTTAATTCTTTAGCTACGATAAGCGCAGTTACATAATGATTTTTTTCAACTGAACAAAATTTAATATTAGGATTTAGCAATATAGAACTTATAACGTCCCAAGCTTCTTGTGGTGCGTAATTTGCTTCTATTATGTTTATTATCTCAGACAGACTGACAGTGGAGGTAACAACCACTTCACCATCATCTATCTTTTGCAAGATCTTCTTTGCTTGCTGCTTTATCTTGGCCTCATGCGGCTGTATGCTTTTTCTTGGCTTAAGAAACGCATGTACAAATACATTTGTGTCTATAAATCTCATTTTAACCTATTTCAGCTTTAACAGCTCATCTTTTACAGAATGCCAATCACTTAAGTCACTTTTAATATCAACAACCTTTTCAGGAATATCACTAAGGTTTTTGTATTTTCTTGACAATATCCTTAACTCTTCATCAGTCTCAATAATAACAACTTTCCTGCCAAAGCGCTTCCAGTCTTTAGGCAACATTATTCTTCCTTGAGGATCTATATTTCTTTCAATTGTTCTTAGCATAGCATATCACAATATAGGCTGAAGATTAGGTAATATATAAGCTTTTTGGTAAAATAAAAGAATTTACCTATTTTGATTTTAGTATATTACTTATCTTCTGACTTGTGCCCTTCTTTCCCTGGAAATCAGATGCTTCAGGCCGTCAATCTCATTCATGAGCCTAAGCTTTTCCTGGTCTGCTTGGAATATCTGCTTAGCAAATTTAGTTAATTCAAAATCTTCTGCTTTTATTTTCTGAGAAATCAGATTAAACTTATTTATTTCTTGGACTGCTTTTGCCATATTTGCATTGACTAAATCAAGCTCTCTCTTTAAATCATTATAACGATTAACATCTGTTTTTAGTCTATCTAATCCGTCTCTTACTTCATGATCTGTATTCTCTAGCAATTTTTGCTGCATTCTTGTCTTTTGGAGCTTAAAATCTTCAACTTCATGTTGCAATTCTTCTCGTAGCTGCCCAATATTCTCAGTCTCTGTCTTTAATCTTCCAGTATGCATTTCATTAACTGCCATAATCTCATTCAAGCTGTCTCTAAAATTCTTCTGCATCTCAACTAAATCCTTTGATAAATCAGTAATAGCAGTTTTCAATAGTGAAAAATCTTCTTGCATCTTAGTCATCTGAGCATTGACTTTCTCAAATTCCTCTGTTGGATGCACTAGGTGCTTTAGTTTCTGTAACATAATAATCAGATACAAGAATAATGCTTTTGTTTTTATGTTTTGCGGAAATTGTACTTGTTTAGCTATAACAACATCAAAGCAGTGGCGACTGCCATTCTTTGACGAACACTATTCCACAAAAACTATACTAAGTTGCGACGGGCAATA
>JACPBN010000087.1 GCA_016180275.1 Candidatus Woesearchaeota archaeon | reverse complement strand
ACATATCTGCAGGTGTAATTGGAAGAATTGTCGGCTTTTCAGAGACACAAGGATTTCTTGCACATCCATTATTTCATGCAGCAATGAGAAGAGATGCAGATGGCGATGAAGCAGGAATTATGCTGTTAATGGACGGCTTACTTAATTTTTCAAGGTCATTTCTTCCAGATAAAAGAGGCTCAAAGACAATGGATAGCCCATTAGTTCTGACTTCTACTATTATTCCCAGTGAAGTAGATGAACAGGCTTTAGGTGTAGATGTGGTTAGCAGATATCCTCTGGAATTTTATACAGCTGCAGAAGAATACAAAATGCCCACTGAAATAAAAATTGAGCAAATAAGGCATCGCTTAAATACAGAACAGCAGTATGAAAATATTCGTTATACTCATGATGTCAGCAGCATAAATCTGGGGGTTAAATGCTCTGCCTACAAAAGTTTGCCTAGCATGGAAGAGAAATTAGCTGGTCAGATGGCAATCGCTAAAAAAATCGCAGCTGTTGATGAGCATGATGTCGCTCGTTTGGTAATTGAAAAACATTTTCTGAAGGATATAAAAGGAAATCTGCGTAAATTTTCAACACAATCTTTCAGATGCAGTAGCTGCAACGAAAAATATCGCAGGCCTCCTTTAATCGGTATTTGCTTGAAATGTTCTGGTAAAATTATATTCACTGTCTCAGAAGGCTCTGTTGTAAAATATTTAGGTTATTCCCTAACTTTAAGCAAGGATTATAATGTGCCTGAATATCTTCGGCAGACAATAGAATTAGTTAAGCGGGCAATAGAAGGCAACTTTACAAAAGAAAAAGAGAAGCAAGCAGGATTGCTTAAATGGGCAGCTAATACCTAATCAATTATATCTATGCATAGTAAGATTTACGAAGCAGCTGCCGCCGTTGGCACTCTCTCGTTTGGTAGAAAAGTTGCTCCTCCTCTACATTGTGTTAGTAAATGTGAGAATAGAAAAGCATTGCGTGTTGTGTTAGTTGATTCGTAGCTTTATTGTATTGCCTGTCGCAACATTCTCTTTGTTACTGGATTTGTGCCAACTAAATTGGCGGCAGCTGCTATGCACATACTCAATCACACTAAACAGTTATATTAATATCGCCTGCGCATGTGGTATTTTCTTTATCACAACAACATTATTCTTTTCTATCAAATTATGTCTAATCCCAAAATCAATACTCTCTTCGCCGACCAAATTGATAATATATGTTCTGTCTATATAACTTAATATCTTCTCCTCATCCATTTCTTTTCCTCTATAAAAATCAGAGCTAAGGTCTAACTGAAGTTTTCCATTTTCAAATTTTTTACCTAGTAAATTAGAATCACAAATAGCAAGCATTACTCTGTTATCAGAAAGCTTATGGATTTTTACAATTTTAGGCGTCATTTCTCCTCTAATTAAATCCAATTTTCTAAATTCTGCCTTTTATACTATGTTTTGCGCCGCATGCAGTGCATTTCAAGAAATTAAAATCCCCTTCCATTATTACTTTAGTGTCAGGTTTCCCGCATTCTTTACACAACACATAATCTTTTGTATATTCAGCTATTTTCTCATTTATTCTTGCAGCGCCAACTTTTGTCCCTAAAATCAGGCCTGCGCTTTTAAGTTCTCCTGGGGTAGCAAGTTCCTTTAAAACATATTTTAAAAGATGTTCAACAGGTCTTCTTAAAGTAGAAGCTATTTGCTGAAAATTGCTTATAATCGTCTTATTCCCTTGGATATGGCCACGTATTTTAGGCATTTCAAATCTCTCTGTCTTTAAAGTATTCTCAGGCAATAATTTCCTTGCTTTTTGCAACAGTTCTTCATATTCCATATCTATATTAAAACAATAAATTCTTTTTAAATCTATTCATTAAAAGCAGTATTTTACACAATAAAAATAACTGCGACTGCCATTTTATGACGAACACATATCCTAATAACTTATTTAAGTTTTTCCGGGCAATGCCATTATAATAAACATTTGCTAACATAACCAGCAATACCTTCCTAGTGTCAGTCCTGTCTCCTAAGCGTAGATGGGGAAACTCTTCTATAATCTAAGATAGTGTTTGTCGGCAGTCGCCGCTGCTTATAACTAATTATCTTTTAGGCAGACAAACCAATCTCTTATTACTTTTGCACATCACTTCAACCTTACCTTTAGAATCAATATAAATATCATCCTCTATCCTTATCCCTAGCTTTCCTTTGATATAAATTCCTGGTTCTACTGTCACAATATCATTTGCCATAACTATGTCACCAGACATCGGAGAGGCTCTAGGCCTCATATGGATCCATTTACCCAAGCCATGGCCCAATGAATGGATAAAATATTTTTTATATCTGCCTAAAAAATCTCTGGATGCCAGATCAATTTCCATATACTTTCTGCCTATCTTGATATTTTTTATTCCAAGCATTTGCGAGTCATAAACTAATTTATACAGTTTCTTCTCTTCAATACTTGGCTTCCCAATAAAGAATGTTCTTGTCATATCTGAGCAGTATCCTTTAACCCTTACTCCAAAATCAAGGTAACAAAAGCCATTGGCTAACTTATCATTTGATGGCTTGTGGTGTATCTCAAATGCATTTTTACAAGAAGCTACAATTATCGGAAATGCTTTTCTTAATTTCTTCTTTCTCATCCAGGATTCCATAAATTTCTTAACCTCATTCTCTGTCTGAAACTTATGAAAATTCTTTAACACGACCTTGTACAATTGGTCAGTGTATATGCAAGCCTTTTTTATAGAATTTAGTTTTTTAGCTGAATAAGATGATTTTCTATTTAAATTAAATTTTATCTTTTTAATTAAGCTTTTCTTATTTAATTTCCTGTAATCAAATTTAACTTTCTTCTTCAATCTCTTTTCTGTTTTTTTCATCTTTACATCAATTAACTCAACTTACACAAAGTATATAAATATTGCTTTTATCTCTCAATTTATGACATCTAAAAAAACAAAAATTATGAGCTATATCCTTTCAAATGGCTTAACCCTCATCCATGATTCACGAGACTCTGAAGTTATTACTATACAAATAACAATTAAGGTAGGCAGCATACACGAGACAAAAGAGATTGCTGGCATTTCTCATTATCTAGAACATTTATTATTTGAAGGCACTCAGAAAAGAAAGGACAGCAAAATCATCTCCAATGAGATTGAAAGTCGTGGAGGAAATTTCAATGCATACACTACAAATGAAAGAACTGCTTATTATGTGACAATTCATAAAGATTTCTTTGAGATTGCTTTAGATGTTCTTGCTGATATAGTGCAAAACTCAACATTTAACAGAAAACCTGTAGAGACTGAGCGAAAAGTAATCCTTGACGAGATTAACTTAGTTACAGATGAGCCTAGAAACCATCAATGGATATTGTTTTTTAAAACTTTATTCAAGAACCATCCAGTCAAAAACCCTACTTATGGTACAATAGAGACAATGAAATCAATTACTAAAAAACAAATCAGGGATTACTATGCTTCTTATTACACCCCAAATAACATGATTGTAACAGTTGTCGGCAATATTCAAAATTTAAAAACCAAAGTTCAATCAAAATTTCGAAATTCAAAACAAAAGCAAATCAAATTTAGCTTAGATCTTTCTGAGCCAGAGCAGACTTCTATCAGAAAAACTATAGAAAAAAGAAAAATCCAGACCTCTTACTTAGTATTTGGATATAAAACAATTGCTAGACAGCATCAAGACAGCTATGTTCTTGACATCATAAAAGCTATTCTTGGCCGTGGGCAAAGCGGCAGATTATTCTATGAAATAAGGACAAAAAATGCACTGGCATATGAAATTGGGGTACATAATGATCTTGGCAGAACTTACGGTGCATTCTGCATCTACCTTAGCACAAATAAGAAAAACATCAAAAAAGCTTTGGCTATTGTCCAAAAAGAACTGAAGAAAATCCAACAAATCACTAAAAAAGATCTTGAAGAAGCAAAAACATTCTTGATCGGCAACCTATTTCTGCAGACAGAGGATTCACATGGCAGGGCTGACCTTCTTTCAACTTGGGAAACCATCTCAAAAGCAGAAGACGCAGACAGCTATCTCTCAAAAATAAAGAAAGTAAGTCTTGCTGATGTTAAGCGAGTGGCAAAGAAGTACTTCACTAAGAATTACTCGCTTGCGATTGTGATGCAGAAATGATTTACTAAACTTTCTATTTATCCAATTATTTCCACTTCATCATTTGTTCTTTTAAATCTCTAATTTATTGGGTATTCTGTTTTTCTGCTTCTTCTTTATAACTATCCAGCTCTTCCTTTAATTTCTGCGCATTCTTGCTCTTTCTTAGCTTCTCTCTTACAGGCTCTAACATCATATTGATATTCTCAGCAACAGAATTTTTCAGGTCCATAGGGTGAAGTTTTCCTTCGCTATAAACTTTAGCTAACTTCTCATAATTTTCAAACAATAAATCGCCACCGAACTTTTCAGGGCGTGAAATTTCCATAACATCAAACATCTCAAAAATCAAGTATTTAGAATATTCCATCATAGGATTCTCATCTACTTGTTTAGCAGGGCAGTAAGCCTTGCTTATTTTCTTTTTTATATCCTCCTCACTATCTGTCATAAATATAGCACTTGCAGGATTGCTTTTTGACATCTTCATCTCAATAGCCCTGTCAACACTTTTCTCTCCTTTTGGCGGCTCACCTAGTCCCATTAACATATGGTGGCTAACAACAACAGGTTTCCAAAAGCCGACTTTTTCACCGACTTCCCTTGCCAAAATATTACATTTTTTTTGATCCATTCCAAGCTGAGTTATATCTGCCTCAAACTCAAATATGTCTGCGCATTGCATGCATGGGTAAATGATCTGGCTTGCCTGCAGCACTTCATCTTCTTTCCTTCCCATTATCTGCCCACATCTAATTGCCCTCTTAACTGTCACATTCTGCGCAATCTTCATC
Source organism: Candidatus Woesearchaeota archaeon (assembly GCA_016180275.1). Taxonomy (GTDB): domain Archaea; phylum Nanobdellota; class Nanobdellia; order Woesearchaeales; family UBA10200; genus UBA10200. The sequence continues at coordinate 19,717 of JACPBN010000087.1, read as the reverse complement.
ACTTTTTTCCAGTATTCTTGGCTATCCACAACATCACTTGCTCGTATAAACTTAACTTTGTCAACATCCATTCCAGAAGCTTTCCATACTTCTATCAGGTAATCCCCTGCAACCTGTATCTTATGCAAATCCCCGCCAAATTTCAAGTTAGTCCAAGCATGCCAGTCAGCAGCATATATCTTAAACTTACACCCTGCTTTGAGCATCTTGTTAACATTAATTGCCCTTAGAATCCCCTGTGCAATATGCGCGACTGCACTTGGTTCAAACCCGTCATACGCAATTGGATGTTGTTTAGTCTCAAACAATGTCTTTAAATCTTCCTCTGTTACAATCTCCTCTCCTACTTGCTTTATCAGGTCTAATCTTGATTCTACATCCATTTTAGCTCTCTAAAATATATTTCATTTAAATAACTTATTGTAATAAAACAACTTTATCCCACTTCCCACTGGACAAACACAGGCAAGATATATAAATCAAAAACACATAGCCTGAATAATGGCAAATAATTCAAATAACACCTCTTCTTCAGCTCAAGCAGCAAACTATACCCCAATAATCCCTGTCACATCACTTTCGACTTACCTATTCTGCAAACGCAAGCTTTTTCTTGAAAAAGTTCTAAAAATTTACGTGCCTGTAAAAGAAGCAGCCATTCTCGGTAGCATACGCCATTACTGTTATGAAAAAATAAACAAAATAGAAGAAACTTTAGTCAAAAGCATACACCCAGGAGAAACTTTAGAGCAAATAGAATCCCGGTATAATGCAATATATTCTAATATATTAAAACAGACATTAATAGAAAATAAGTATAACCTAAAACGTTTTAATTTAGGTCTAGTAGACCAACATAATAAAATCTTTCATTTGTTAAAAAACGAATCAAAAATCCGTACAAAAAACATTTTCAATTTTATTAAAGAAAAAAATATCTATGGGCAGGGGTTATGGGATAATTTCACTCCTAAAATACAATCTGAAGTTAACATTACCTCAAATACATTAGGTATGCGAGGCATAATTGACCAGGTAGAAATTTATCCACATACTGTTATCCCGGTAGAATTTAAGACCGGCAAAATACCAGATACGGGAATCTGGCCAAATCACAGAATACAGGTAAGCGCATATATGTTATTGCTGGAATACTATCACAACCAACCAATCTCTAAAGGATATGTTTATTATCTTGATACATTAGATAAGCGTCAAATAATAAGTAACCCATTCCTTAAGGATGAAGTATTAGCTCTTCGTGATAAAGTCATAGAAACCATAACTGGCAAAGAATTGCCGGATTTCATTGATAACAAGAATAAATGCAATGCCTGTGACTTAAAAGAAAAGTGCCATAATAAGGAATTCATAGATCAGAGGATGCAAGAAACTTTAGCCGCAAAAATCCTCACAACTTCTTGAAAATGCCACTTTAATGTAGCAAAAATCTGTGCAAAATAGAAAAATTTATATACCTTGTTTCAAATATAACATATATAATCAAAAACCATGATTAGAATCTAAAAAAAGGTGAAATAATGGCAGATGACGACAAAAAATATTCTAAACAGCTTATAGGCAAGACAGTAGTAAGCAAGACCGGTAAAAGATTTGGTGAAGTTGGGGATTTAATTTTTGAGACACGTTCAGGAGAGCTTATCCATATGGTTTTAACTAATCCAACTGCGTATACAGAAAAGCTAGAGCTTGAAAAAGATAAAAATAACCATATCTTAATTCCATTCAGCGCAGTAATTGCTATTGGTGATTATATGGTTATTGCTGAAGAAGATATTGTTTAATTATTTTAATTCTATTTCTTATTTTTAACATTTTATTTCTCTCATCTATTTTTATTCTCAGCAATTTCATAATAGTATATGCATAGTAAGATTTACGAAGCAGCTGCCGCCGTTGGCACTCTCTCATTTGGTAGAAAAGTTGCTCCTCCTCTACTCATAGTTGCTAGCTACAGTAGTAGAAGATCATCGCGTGTATTGTTAGTTGCGGAGTAACGAAATTGTCTTGCCCGTCGCAACTTGGCATGTTTTCTGGAGCTGTGCCAACTAAATTGGCGGCAGCTGTCATGCACATACTATAATACAAAGATTTATATATCTGGCAATATTTGTCTTATCATATTATTATGTCTCAAAAAGAGAGGTGAATATAAATGGTTTCAACATTTGGGGTTCCTGAGGTAACATTAAGCATAATTCTAGGCACTTTAGCTGCAATAGTTTATTCTCTTAGAATTCTTGTTCTGATGGACAGAAGAATTGAGCGAATAGAAGAGCATATAGAAAAGATTGCTGTAAAAATAGTCAAAGAAGAGTTACAAATAGAAAAACAATTGAAAAAGCGTAGATAAATCCTATACTTAAGTAATTATTTTTTAATTTATCAGTCACTTTCTCGCAATTATTTATTATTACACACAACTATCCTATTTACTATCTTTTAATTCAGAAATCAAATTCTTCATCTCTTTTTCTAAATTAACAATTTTTTCTTTATTATCCTCTAAATTAATTAATGTTCCGCATTCTGGGCACTTAAACTCAAAGTTCATCGCTTGCTCAAAATCAAGTCTAATGCATTTATTATTACATCCATAAAACTGTCCGTCTTTTTCTCTCTTTAATCTTTCCTTTAAAACTTCTAAGCGTTTTTTCTTTATATCAACTGCAAGATATTTTATCCTTTTCATATTAAAAGTCCAATAGTAGATATACCATCCTTTTTTCTTATCTTTTCTTCTAATAAAAGAAACTAAGTTAGAATCATATAACCTATAAAGCATATTCCTGGTTAAATTAACTTCCTGTTTAATATTGTCTGCAAGCTTAAACTCAGAAACATTCTTTTTATTTTTAAGTGTATGTACTAATGGGACAACATCTTCACCAGCCACTTCAGTTATAGTTGAATCAATAATCTTATTAGATATCTTCATTGTCCAAATTTAATATTTACCTTACTTTAAAAATCTTTCGTTAAGCAAAAATAAATGAAATTACTCTTCTATTTCTCCTTTATTATCTCCTCGAATGATAATCCATACGTTAGCGCATTATCAGTATTAAAGCTTTTGCCAACACCAAGTTCCATTACAACATTTACTGCAAAAAAATACCATCCAATCCTGTCAAACTTAATGGCAACCCATGGCTCTGCCCCGAATTTAGTTGCAAATTCAATTATCTGCCGCAAATCTTCTTTGCTGAAAAATAAGTTTCCTGTGCTGACATTCTTACACTCTATCGCTAACTTTCTTCCTTGCTTTCCTGCAACTACATCCACTGCAGGGTATTTCATGCTTCCGGATCCAGCTATTCTGACTGCAGCCCATTTATCTGTTTTCCAGAACATATGGATAATTTCTCTTTCTGCAGAACTTCCTTTGCTCTTGGTTGACATAATATCCTCAACATTAATTATTTTATTATAAACTCTTATTATTTTCTATTAATTACTTTATCTCTCATAAATCACTTACAAATCTATCTTCATAAAATCAACTGCGCACAATACATTGTCAAAATACATTCTTGCATCCTCTTCTATCTCCTGCGTATTCTTATACCTCTGTGAAAAATGCGTTAACACTAATTGTTTTACTCCAGCCTGATTAGCTATCATTGCTGCGCTTTTACTTGTCATATGCATATATTCCTCTGCTTTATCCTGCAAATTGCTTGAATACACAGATTCACATATCAACAAATCTGCATTGCTGGCAAGTTCAATTGCATTGCTGCAATATAATGTGTCCATTACGTATGTTATCTTTCTTCCCGGGACTACTTTAACAGCATCTTTTGCTAAAATATTTTTCCCATTAAAAACAATATCCTCTCCTGCGCTGAGTTTCTTAAGATGCGGTCCTTCAGGAATGCCATTTTTCATCAGGAAATTCTTATTTATATTTCTCCTGTCTTTCTCGATAAAAGAAAACCCTAAGCAAGGTACGCTATGGTCCATCTCAGCAGCTTCCAAGATAAAATATTCATTCTCAAAAAACTTTTTCGGCTTCTCAGCCTCTACTTCAATTATCTTCACATTTATCTTCAGCTCAAATATGCATGACTGCAATATATGGTCCATATATTTCTTAGTGTCTTTTGGCCCATACAGCTCAATATTGATCTCATCTTTCTCATTACCTAATGTCTGTATCAAGCCTATGATCCCTGCAACATGGTCTCCGTGCCAATGGCTTATCAGTATCTTGGTAACTGCGTTTCTCTTTATGCCTGCAATATTCATCTGCCTTTGGGTGCCTTCTCCGCAGTCAAACAGGATTCCGTCATCCTTATAACTAAGAAAAACTCCTGCAACATTCCTTTCCTTTGTCGGCACCATGCCAGAGGTACCTAAAAATATTATTTGCATGATTGTTCACATCCTATCATATCTCTTCTATACTCTTACTTACCCTTAAATTTTTCTATCCCTCTATTTTATCCTCACTATCCATTCTCATCAAGTAATTAAGAAAGCTTTTTAAATTTACCACATTTTAAGCCAAGTATGTCAGAAGAAAAGCAAAAACAAGCATTGCCTGAGCCAGTAAAAGCGCATCTGCTGAAAACCAGAGCAGTCACTGAAAACACAGATGCTGCTAAAGAGCTTTTTAATACTGGCAGATATGGCATACTGTTAAGCTCTGGCAAAGTGCAACTTTCATTGATTGAAGCTATATATCTTTCTGAAAAGCAAAAGATAATACTGCTTGACCAAAGAAATAAGGAGATAACTTTTGAAAACTGTCTTAAAAAGTCGCAGAAACAAGAGCACAACTTCTGGGCAAAATACTGTGTTTACAAGGATATAAGAAACCGTGGCTATATAATCAAGACAGCATTAAAATTCGGCGCAGATTTTCGTGTCTATGACCGTGGGATAAAGCCAGGCGAAGACCATGCAAAGTGGGTAGTATTTCCGGTTCTCGAAGGAAGCACTTTAACATGGCATGACTTCTCTGCCAAAAACAGGGTAGCTCACAGCACTAAAAAAAGATTGCTGATTGGAATTATAGATGATGAGAACGATGTAACCTACTACCAAATTTCATGGATAAGGCCTTAAATTCTTCTACTTATTTCATCTTTCTCTATTTTCCTAATTGTTATTCAATTAAATCACCTATTCAATCATATCAACTCTCAAATTAAGATTTTCCACTGGACATTCTTATGAGGCACTGGACAAACATGGTGAAAGTATATAAATACAAAATCATTTACCTAGTTGTATCGAGGAGTTCTTCGGTGATTTAAATGAATTTAACAAAAATCAATCAAGAAAATAATCTTAATCAAAATAATATAATCAGAGAATTCCATATCTGGGATTTACCAGATAACATTCATCTACTCTTAGATAAAAATAACAATGAATTATTTTTTAGAATCATGTATGGCTACTTTGGCTCGCAAAAAGAATTTGCTAAATTTCTTAAAGTAGGCAGACAAGAAGTGTATAGATATTACAAACAAATTGACAAGGACAGAGGAAAATATTATCCTGTATATCTCCCACTAAAATTACTAAAAAAATGCAAGCCTTTCCTCAACCAAATTCTTCTCAATTCTATAGAGGAGAATCTGGTAGAGCTTAAAGTAAAAAAAGGTCATAGTATTTATAATCCAAAACTGCCTATACGAGAATCAGGGGCAGTATATAGAATTATTGCGCATATGGTAGGCGATGGTTCCGCAGGCAAGGGCAAAACACCTTATTATTCCAATACCTGCAGCACACTTAGGGGCCAATTTAGCAACGATCTGAAAATATTTGGTGATTTCAAAATATATGAAAGAAAACCAAATACCACAGAAACTATAAACTTCACAAAGACTGTAACAGATATACTTTCTCATTTATTTAATGTTAGATTTACTTATCCAAACAGACTTCCAGAATTAATATTTACAGCAGACAGAAAATTTAAACAAGTATTCTTACAAGCACTATTTGATGATGAAGGAACAATCTCAGCAAATCTAGTGGTAACAATCCATAATCTCAATATTATGAACGGAATAAAATCACTTCTAACCTCTCTTAACATAAAAACAGGTAAAGTTCAAGTGCATAAAATACCAAATAAGACTGATAAAGTTTCTTTGTCCGTCTTATCTCGAGATTACGAATTATTTCAAAAAGAAATTGGATTTGCTCATCCAGAAAAAGCTAGAAAACTAGAACTAGCAATTAGGACACGTCATAGAAAACAAAGAACAAGAGACCCTAACGATATTGAAAATGCAATATTTAATATTTTAGAAATAAAACCTTCACCAACAATAGATCTTGCCAATGAGTTATTATTTACTCTTAATGGAATTAAACCTCATCTACAAAGAATGCACGCAGAAGGCTTACTTGTTAGAAAAGGATATAAAAATAAGATAATCTGGGAGATAGTATAACTTTTTATCTTTTATATCACTCTATCCTTATGCAAAATAACAAGCACAACAACTCCAAACGCCAAAGCGCTTATTCCAGTTATCATCAATGCCTGTGTTATGCTGTAAACATCAGCAATCCATCCGATGAATGGTATTATCGATGCGTAAACTATTCTTTCAACTAGATTATTTATCGACAGAACGGTTGCCCTTATCTCTGATCTCGTAAGTTTGTTCACATAATCTGACAGCACAGGCTCTGAAAATCCTCGAACAAACTGAAATAAATAGATGAACGCAAAACTAAAGATAAACACTATTTTGCTAGTCAAAAAATAACCGACGACTACAATAAGCGCAAGCATAACTAAAGAATTTTTTTGCCCTAATCTGCTCTCAATCTTATGCGCATATCTTGAAGATAATGCAGCAACTATCTGGAAAGAAGCAAATATTATCCCAAAATATGCAATATCTATTCCTGTGAGCTTAAAATATGGCTGATACAGCCAGAGTCCTGCATTATTAAAACCGATAACTATTGCAGCATACACTATAAGCCATCTAAGTCTGATGTTATCAATCAGCGCAAATCTTAATGTATCTTTTAATCTAGAGAGATGACCTTTCTCTAATATTGCTTTATGCTTCTTTGGCTCGGTAAATGACATCGTTATTGGAATTAATGAGAACATAAACGGAAGAGACATGAACAAAGCAAGCCTTAGGTCTATCTTGCCGATAAATCCTCCAATTACATTTGACACAGCCAATGCCAATAAACCATAGAATTTTGCATTTCCCCAGATTTTTTTATACTTATTTTCCTGCTTCAAATCTTTAAGCGTGTCATAGATGAATGCAGAGCTTGTTCCTGAATAAAATGATAATCCTATTGCAAACAAGAATTCAGCTGCCAAAAACTCTGAAAAGTTATCTCCAAGGCTGTATGTCAACATCCCAAAAAATATTCCTGCTCCTGAAATAAGCATGCTTTTCTTCCTTCCATAGATATCTGCAAAATAGCCTGTTGGAATCTCAAAAAGTATCAGGAAAACGCTGAATATAGACTGCAAAATCATGATCTGCGTCAAACTTAATCCATTCTCCATCCAGAACAAAACAATAATAGGTACTGCAAAGAACATCCCACCAAATATCTCAAACAGATAAAACTTCCAAATATTGCTTTTTAACCTTTGCTTAAGTAGGTTATTCATTGGCACTCTTCCTTTGTTTATCTATATAAATCTTCTTTGAAATATTTCACAACCTTTATTAAAAACACCGCCTTCTACACGCTATAGGAAATACCGGCTTTAAACAACATCTCTACACTACAATGTTCAACACAAACCAAACATCACTCGCTATAAATATAAAAGACCAGATAATTGCGATCATAAAGAGCCATGGACCTGTCATACCTAAAGATCTGACAAAAAAACTAAAGATAGACACTGTATTTGCAGGCGCTCATCTCTCTGAACTTGTCGAGAACAAAAAGCTGATTGTTAGCACAGCAAAGATTGGCGGTTCTCCTGTGTATTTTCTCCCAGACCAAAAAGACAAGTTAGAGATGCTTTACCGATACTTGAATGAGAAAGACAAGGCTGCTTTTGATTCATTGAAGCAAAACAAAATTTTGAGAGACATAGAGCAGCCCCCTCTTATCCGGGTAGCACTTAGAAACTTAAAGGATTTTGCAGTGCAGCTCACAGTTAATCTTCCATCAGGCCAAGAAACATTCTGGAAATGGTACCTTCTTACAAAAGACGAGGCAGAGCATCTGATCAAGTCTAAGATGAACTTATTACATGATGCAAATAAACAGCACCAAGATCATCAAGCAAGATTAGATACAGAGAGGCAAAGAATTGAGCAGGAAAAGAAAAGAGTTGAAGAAGAAAGAAAGAGAGCTGAAGAGGAAAAGTTAAGGGTTGATGATCAAAAAAAGAACGTGGAAGAAGAAATGCTGAAGATTGAAAGAGAAAGGCATGAATTATTGCAGCAGAAACAAGAACTTGAAAGATTAAAACAGGAAAAAACAAGAATGCATGAACCTGTAAAAGAAATCCTAAAAATAAACTCACAAATTACAGAAATAAAGCAGGATAATGAGATAAAAAATCCAGTTACAGAGCCTAAGAAGCGTGGCAGACCAAAAAAACAGCAGCAAGAAAAATCAATCGCTCCCATTAATGTTGAAACATTCCAACTCACTAAACCTGAAAAAAAGCAAGAAAATCGTCTGAAAGATGTTCAGCAAACTATTCCTTCAGTGCCTAGCTCAGCTTTAGCGCAACCATTAATGCAGCTAAAACCAATCGGGCAGCAGATCATTGAGCTAAATGACAGCTTTCTTTCATCTATCAAATCACATTTTGACTCAAAGCAGATAACTATCGATTCATTCAGCCTTAACAGAAGGAATTCTGACTTCGACCTTATCATAACCCTCTCAACACCTGTTGGCCAGATGCAGTATTTCTGTTCTGCAAAAAACAAGCAGAAATGCAATGAAGGAGACTTAAGCGCAGCATTTGTCCAGGCACAGCTCAAGAAACTGCCGTTATTGTTCCTCTCAACAGGCGAGCTCACAAAGAAAGCAAAATCCCCAGGCACAGCTCAAGAAACTGCCGTTATTGTTCCTCTCAACAGGCGAGCTCACAAAGAAAGCAAAATCCATGCTAGATAACGAATTCAAGAACCAGGTATTCTACCTAAAGCTGTAATTCTTCAGTCTTTTATCCTCATTTTGGATTATGATGATACATGCATAACAAAAATTTACTAAGCAGCTGCCGCAGTTGGCACTGGCTTTGATAATATTATTAGTTGCTCCTCCTCTACGCTTAGTTAATAAATGTGAAACTGGAAAAGCATTGCGTGCAATGTCAGTTGATTATTAACTAAATTGCATTGCCCGTCGCAACATTCTCTATATTTCTAAATTTGTGCCAACTTAATTGGCGGCAGCTGCTATACCCATCCTTATAATGAAAAGTTTTATATTATTTATGCACCCTTAATAAGATATATGGGAGTAAAAATATTTGACATCATTCCATCAAAGGAAATCCTGCTGAAAGACTTAGCCAACAAAATCATTGTCATAGACGGCAATCTGAACTTATACCAATTTCTTTCATCTATCAGGCAACGAGATGGAAGCTTGCTCCAGGACTCTCATGGAAATGTAACCTCTCATCTCTCTGGATTGTTCAACAGAACCACGAGATTAATGCAGCAAGGCATCAAAGTCTGTTATGTATTTGACGGAAAAGCGCCAAAACTAAAGCAAAAAGAGCGTGAAAGAAGGCATGAGCTTAAAGAGTTGGCAGAGAAAAAATATGAAGAGGCAAAAGCAGAACAAGATTTAGCAGCTATGCACAAGTATGCCTCAAGGACAAGCAGGCTTACTCCTGAAATGACAGATGAAGCAAAGAAACTTATTGCTGCATTAGGATTGCCTGTTGTACAAGCACCTAGCGAAGGCGAAGCCCAAGCATCAAAAATAGTTTCTAATAATCATGCATTTGCAGTCGGCAGCCAGGATGCAGACTGCTTGATGTTTGGCGCAACAAGATTAATAAAAAATCTGACTCTTAATACCTCAAGAAAAAATCCAAACAAGTTAGCATTCACACAGATAAATCCAGAGCTTGTTGAATTGCAGGAAGTTTTGACTATATTGGAAGTAACTCCAGACCAATTAATTGCACTTAGTGTGCTAATTGGCACAGACTTTAATCCAGGCGGCATTCCAGGTATCGGCCCTAAGCATGCATTAAAAAACATAAAAAAATACATTACAAATTTTGATACTATGTTTAAAGAATTAGGCTGGGAAAATCATTTTCCTTATCCTTGGCAGGAAGTATTTGACACTATAAAGAACATGCCTACAACAGATGATTACTCCCTAAAATGGCAGGCATTGGATCAAGATAAAATAATTGACATTCTTTGCACCGCTCATGATTTCTCTGCTGAAAGAGTGATGTCGCAGTTAGAAAAATTAAACAAAATAAGCGATGCAAACAGGCAGACAGGGTTAAATACCTGGTTTAAATGAGATAAAATGAAAAAAAAGAATAAAAACAATCTGAAAGCAATTCTGAAAGAAAAGCTTACTAGCAAAGAACTGCCTTCTTTAATCAGAGGCTTTGACATAATAGGCAACATTGCGATTATCGAAATTCCTCGAGAACTTACTAAAAAACAGAGATTAATTGGAAACACATTATTACAGCTACACAAAAACCTTTCCTCGGTTTTCAAGAAGGGAACTGCATATTCAGGCAAATTCAGAACTAGAAAGCTTATCTGGCTTGCTGGGCAAAAATCAAAAGAGACACTCTATAAAGAAAATAACATAAGGTTAAAGCTTGATGTGGAAAAAGTCTATTTCTCACCAAGGCTTGCAAATGATCGTCTAAGGGTCGCAAAGCAGGTTCTTCGAGGAGAAAGAATCCTTATCCTGTTCTCTGGCTGTGGCCCATACACTTTTACCTTATCAAAAAATACTCAAGCAAAAGAAATCTATGCGATTGAACTGAATCCTGTTGCGCATAAATATGCTCTGGAAAACCAGAAACTGAACAAGAGCAATAACACTGTTATAATCCATGGAGATGCAAAAAAAGAGCTTGAGAAAATAATCTCTAAAAACAAAAAAAATAACCCTAAAAACCAGCTTAAATTTGACAGGATCCTGGTGCCACTGCCAAAATGCGCAGAAGATTTTCTTGATGTCGCGCTAAAAGTAACTAGGAAGGATGCAATAATACATTTCTATGATTTCCAAAAAGAAAATGAGTTTGAACTTTCTGCAGACAAGATAAAAAAAGCATGCAAAACTGCGAAAAAGAAATGCAAAATTCTTGCTATAGTCAAATGCGGGCAGAATGCGCCAAGAACTTATAGGATTTGTGCAGATTTTAGGGTACTATAAATTTGTCGTCTAAAAAACATAACTCTTATATAAAGAACCTTATTTTTCAGAATAGCGTGCGCGATGATACAAGTGAACACCAACCTAGCGCAAGCGATGAGGAACGGAAGTAACTGGTTAGCGCACGCAATATCTTAATAACTAATTCTAAGCTAACCAATTTAAATAAAATATCATTAAGAAAAATTAACAAAATAATAATAGAAAAATAATCTAACCAAACATATTCAGATAATCCTTGCCGTCTTTCTTCTCTTCTTTCTTGACTTTCTTGATGCCGTCTAAAAGATCTTTCTTAGTAATCTTAACCCTGTCTTTCCTGATCGCAAAATACCCTGCTTCTGTGCATACTGCTTTAATTTCTGCACCAGAGAACCCTTCCATCTTCTTAACTAACTCTGAAACATTTACTTTCTTATCTATCTTCATATTTCTGCTATGTATCTTAAATATCTGCTCTCTTCCTGTTTCATCCGGCACAGGTATATGTATCATTCTATCCAATCTTCCTGGCCTTATAATCGCATGATCTAAAATATCCTTCCTGTTAGTTGCGCCTATAACTTTTACATCTCCCAATGGCTCAAAACCATCTAATTCTGCCAAAAGCTGCATGAATGTCCTATTGACTTCTCTCTCCCCTGAAGTTCCCATCTCCATCCTTGTTGCAGCCAATGCATCCAATTCATCAATAAATATTATCGCTGGAGCTTTCTTTCTCGCAAGCTCAAAGATCTCTTTTACTAGCTTAGCTCCTTCCCCAATAAATTTCTGCACAAGCTCGCTGCTTACAATCTCAATATATGTTGAATTTGTGCTTGCAGCAACTGCTTTTGCCAACAATGTCTTACCGGTGCCAGGTGGTCCATATAACAAGACTCCTTTTGGAGGATGGATTCCAACTTTCTTAAAAAGTTCCGGCTTTTTCAATGGCAACTCAACAACTTCCTGGATCTCATTTATCTGCTCTGCTAAGCCACCAACTTCTTCCCATTTTATTTTAGGCTGCTCAATTATAACAAATTTTTCAACATTAAACTTCTTTGATGCAGTGACTTTCTTAACGACTATAAGGTTCTTTTGCTCAACCAAAACGCTCTCTCCGGGGTTAATCTTTTCACAGCCGTCTGATATATTCACAAAGAACTCATTTCCATTTGGAATCTTGATTATTGCCTGCTTGTTGATTACTTCCCTAACTTCGCAAACCATCAAAGCAGGCTGCTTGAACCTGTCTACTTCAGATTTAAGCTGCTCAACAGTCGCTTTCAATAACTTGTTCTCTTCTTCATAATCAGGTGTAATCTGTGTATAATTATAGATTACATTGTCAAGCTCGTTTTTAGTTGTCATTGCTGTTACCTTCAGGCCTTACTTATGCAGGGTATTATTTAAATTCTTCTTTTTTACACTAAAGCAAGCTTTATAAATACAAACATTATTAGCTATCTTACTCACTTGGTTAAATTAAAATATAATACAATAATATCCCAGTAAATAGACGCTTATTTGCATATTATCAAAGAGGTCATTCATGGTATTAGAAGCATTAATCAACCCAATAAATGCAGAAAAAACACCTTACAAGATGCTTTCATTAGGCATACTCTATTCTTCTGTCGGTATTTTCCTGAGCATCTGGATCTTTAAGGACCAAGCCAGTTTAATCATGGTATTCCTTACAGTTATGGCAGTTCTTCCTTTAGTTTATTCAACATTTAAGCTTGAAGAATATAAAGATGCCCATCAATCCGGGGAGATGCATTTGTTAAAAGAGCACAGCAAAGCACTAACACTATTAATATTCCTCTTCATTGGATTCGTAATCTCTTTTTCAGCTTGGTATGTGTTATTTCCTGCAGAACTTACTTCAATTGTCTTCAAGACACAGTCGCAGACAATAACTTCTATCAACAACAAGATACTTGGCAACGCAGTGCAATTTGACACATTGCTTAAGATATTCTTCAACAATCTCCGTGTACTTATCTTTTGTTTCCTATTTTCGCTTGTCTATGGTATGGGTGCAATCTTCATCCTTACTTGGAATGCTTCTGTCATAGGTGCAGCTATCGGCAATTTCATTGAATCAGCCTTATCACACTATACACAAAAATTCGGTGCATTGACAACTGCAACTTACTTCAGTGCAATCTCCCTTAGTATAGTAAGGTATTTCACACACGGTATCCCGGAAATGGCATCTTATTTTATAGCTGGCTTAGCAGGCGGCTTATTTTCAATCGCAATAATAAAAAAACACTATCTCACAGAAAAATTCCCGCAGATAATGTTTGATGTATCTGGCTTGGTCACTATCTCTATCTTGCTTTTAGGTGTTGCAGCAGCGATAGAAGTTTATGTTACCCCTTCATTTTTCTAGAAATTATAATACTCTAAAATTTATTCTATTAAATTAATCCAACTATTCCAAAAACTTGATTATCCCCGGCCTTACCTCAAAAAGTATGCCCTGCTTAAGCATTTCCTGTATCTTGTTCTCAATCTTCTCAACAGAATTATTGCTGCCAAAATTACTTATGATCTCTTCGACAGCCACTCCATTCTCTTTATCATTTTGCCTAATATACTTCCCAATAGAAGACATTAATGATTCAGCTATTTCTGTATTGTCATCTATCTTTTCTACGCTATCTATCATAGGATTCCCAATTACTTTATATGCCTCAGCATATCTCTTACTATCATTCTCCTTAACCTGAATTACTTTCTCGCTTAGTATTTTCCTTAACTCCAGTTTTCTTACATCAACCCAGCATTTGTCGTCTATTTTCTTAATAATTTCTAACAACAGATATTTTTCATTTCCAAACTCCCTTGATCTTCCTATCACCAAAACAATGTCGCCTACAATAATCCCTTTTAATTTATCAAACTCCTCAAACAATCTTGCAGAAATTCTCCCAGAGCCATCATCTAAAATAATCTGTGAATAACTATTCTTCCCTGGCTCAAATAAATTCACTTCAATAACTACGCCTATTATGTTTGCCCTGGAAATCTTGTGATTTGATTTTGTAAGGACATAATTAGGCAGCCATCCTTCTTCTCTTTTATATTCACCTTCTAAAATATCCTTGACACAACAGATAATCGCTACTTGCCTTTGTTGTTTAGGAATTAGCTCTGCCATTTTCCCCCAAAATGATAAATCTATTATTGTTTTAACTTTATATTCTTCCAAAATATATAAAAAATATAATATTATCAAATGCTTGCAACATATCCTTTAGTCGGCTCAAACAAATCTCCTGAGCGCTTTAATTTTTCAAGAGCTTCTTCAACCTGGTCTTCTGTCAAGCCCTGTAGCTTTGCCTCTTCAATTATATCCTGTATTGGCACATTTTTGCCAAATTTATTCTCAAGCTCTAAAATAATGTCTTTGATCTTATGTATCTTAGTCCTTTGTGATGCAGTTATCCCGGAAGCTATCCTATCAATATCTATTTTGCCTGTTTCAGGATCTATCCCTATCTCAGACAATGAGAAATGCAGGATATCAACTGCGCGTTTGGCATCTTCTCTTGTGACTTCCTTGCCTAATCTTAGCTTTGCAGTTGCCTCGGCTAATCTTACAAGGGCTTCCAGCTGCCTTGCACTTATCGGAACAGCTTTCATGCCAGCTTCTTCACTGTTTGTGCTGTTTCTCATCTGGACATAATAAGTTTTAAGCTCTTCAATGGCCTCGCTTGTTAACACAGGATGACAATTCTGCCTTGCATAAGAAATAAATTTTCTAAGTATCTCTGTAGTAATCTCTGGCTCAGCAACGTCAGGGCGGCGGCATTGCTATCTGCTTTGCAAGAATATCGTAAGGGTCAAATCTACCTAATTTTGGGTTTGCTGCTGCTAATACAGTAGTCTCTGCCCGTAATGTTGCTTGAATATTTGCTTTGCTGATTGTAATCGTCTGGCCTTCAAGCGCTTCATGCATCGCAGCAGTATCTTCTTCTGACATCTTATCCATCTCGTCTATGAGGCAGTTATGGACAAGCAAGAAATTAGCAATGAAATTAGGCGCTTCTTTCTTATCCAATTGTAAATTATACATCTCTTTCTTAGAGCTAAGTTTTGTTATCTTTTTGATCTTTGGGAAAATTATCTTATTATCAAGGATCTTCTTTAGTTCATCATATTCTTGTGTCTTATTTGCAGGATTGCACACTTCCAAATCTTGAATATAGTTAAAAAGAGAAGCTCTTGAAATTGAAGTATCTTTGTTGATCCTAGAAAGCCTTATGCTATTTGCATACATCATATTCTTTTCAAACCAAGGAATCGCATCGTGAAGTTTTTTTAATAATCCTGAAATATTAGGGATTCTCCATGATCTATCTTCCCTATCTATTATTTTAACTAATGATTCTTTTTTATAACTCAATAATCTTTCATCATACATCTGTTTTATATCAGAAATCCCAGTAATGCTTACTTTATAAACAACATAATTTCCTGGCTTTATTATACCTCCTCCTTTAGAATGGATCTCGCTGACTCTACTTATTACTCCAATCTTTCTAAATAGTTTTTGATACAGATATGCATTTGCTTTGTTTCCGCAGATAATATCTATAATTCCGCCAGATTTTCTATTTGAGATGCTGCCGTCACCATTTATCACTCCTATTAAAAATGATTTAATCTCATTTATGCTGCAATTGAGCAATTTATCCAGTATCAAAGCTGTTTTGGTCTTGTTGCCTTTAGGTATTCCATAACTCTCAATTAATTGGTGTATCTTTTTTGAGCAGATAAATAAATGATAGTGCTTTGACCTATTATCTAAAGAGCATCCTGGAATCTTGTCAAATAGCTTTGCAGATAATCTTTCCACGTCTTTTTTCAATTCAGGTGAAGACGTATAAAAACTGACAGTATATTTTTTCTTAGACAGATGTCCATCAGTTGCAATCAATCCTAATAAGTAATACAAATCATCATTTTTTTCATCATTTATGGCAATTGGAAAATGTCTAGGCACAAATAAAGAATCATTTTCCTTAAGATGTTTAACTTCTTTCCATTCCAAACCATTATTCCATACAGCAAACGGATGCTCTTCTGTAGCAACAATCGTTTGACCAGTATCTGTCTCAATTTTAAACGTAGTATCAACTGTTCTCTTAGAAACATTGACTATCTTAGCTTTTTCAAACTTATAAGTTTTAGGATTTAGATAATACACTTCATTTTCAGTATTACTTTTTTTAGTATTAAATTCGTTATATATCTCATCAATCCTCTTGAGATTTCCATTTGCCATGTAAATCTCAGTTTCTCCTGCAACACAGAATCCCTTATTAGCCAATGGCAATGCACCTGCTTCTAAGCTCCATCCTCCAAGAAATTCATCTTTTACGACTGAGGCGGTCAAGCCGGCTCCAGAAACTCCCTTGCCACTTACATATCTTGCTTTAGGCGCTATCTTTGATGTTCTCTTAAGTAGCTGAGATTTCCCGGATCCAGGATCTCCTATCAGTAAAACATGCATATCCCCCCTTGTAACAGTCCCATCTTTTCTGGTTTTTTTAACTCCGCCTACTAACTGTAATGCAATAGCTTCTTTTACCCTGTCATACCCGAAAATAGTTGGCGCAATCGACTCAGAAATCAATGTGTATACTCTTGGATCATATGCAACCTTCTTAATCTTTTCTTCATCTTCTTCTGTAATTTCCATCTGATAATAATCTTCCTGGCTTGGCTCGATATAATTAGCTTCGATATGCAAGTCAAATTGAGTTAGTTTACCACCATCTTTTCCAGTCTTTATGATTTCTTTAACTATTCCGGTAACCATCACTTTATTTCCTGGGTTTGTCTTTTTATCGCTCATTGGGCTAACAAGATCATCTTTCAAGAAAACACCAATTCTTTTTGGCTGCTCTCCACCATCTAAATCTTCAGGCGCTTCCTCTAACACAAGACGCTGGGCATCTATGAGCTCTTTTGATAACTCTCTAAATTTTCCTTTTCTGCCGCAGCCGCATCTGCTTGGCTCTCTAAATTTTAATTCTAATTGCAAAACAGAAATTATATTGCCGCAGCTAGGGCATTCAAACTTTGCGCTTGTGACTTGCGGCCTTACGTCAGACTTTTGCCTTACTATCCCTTCAATATGAAACAACTTAGTCAGATGCTTGCTTCTGATGTTCCTTATCATCATCTTTTGGCTTTCAGATAGCTCATTAAACCTAACCTTAAAATTCTTAACCTCAGCAGGCAGGTCAAACTCTCTGACAGCAAATTCTGCTGCACTTATGCATTCTTCGGGCCTTTCAAGCAAGTCATTTGCAAGTTCTGGATCAAACTCTATTAACCTTAGAAAACTAATAACCAGCTTATTTTCTCCTTTTCTGACTGTTTCATACAATGCATCTAAATATTGCTTTTCTATGAAATCATGATATCTTTTTATTTGCTCAGTAACATCCATTTTCTCACTTTTCTAACATTTTATTCTTTATACTTCAGTTTCTCCTCGGAACCTAATCTCTATAGAGAAACATACATAAATATTCTTTGTGTGTTTGTCTAGTCCAACACCAATCTTTCAGAAATCCTTACTTAAATGCAAGCCTAAGGCTTTTAAGCACAAGACATGCTTTCTAATTTACTTATTTTTTTGTCATTACTTTTTTCAAGTTCTCAATAAGCATATCTAATGCATTTTCTACTTCCTGTTCGCTCTTAGTTCCTGTGCATACAACTTTTCCGTTGCTGAAAAGCAGGAATGTTGCTTTTGCTTCCATCAGCTTGTAAACTAACCCAGGGAACTGCTCAGGCTCATACTCTGTATTTGGCAATTTCATGGCAAGAACATTTAGGTTCAAAGCCATGCCAACTGTTCCAGAAGCTACTATATTTTGTATCTTGACTTCTGGCTCAATCTTTATCTTGATATTTATCTTCTCTAAACTCTTTATGATCTTCTTGATGCTCTCGTGAACCTTGTCCATGCTTCTTGCGCCTGTGCATACAACTTTCCCAGAGCTGAATATCAAGGCAGAAGTCTTTGGCTCTTTTATCCTGATAACCAAGCCAGGGAACTGCTCAGGATTATACTCTGTGTTACTCAATGTAGCAGCCATTTTCTCTAAAGGAATGTCGTGCTTTAATGATGTAGAAACAACAATATTTACGACCTTAATCTCTCTTTTAGCAGCCTTCTCTTTTTTAACAGCTTTTTTAGCCATGATTACACCCCCAATGAACCTAATGTAGACAGATACCCTCTATCTATTTAAAGTTTATAAATCCTATTTAAATACTTTGCTATTGGATATATAAATTTTGCAGGTTTTTATGTACTATATGTAACTACTACTGAGCTATAAAAACAACACTTCGATATCTGCCTAAATATCTATTTACATTTGCCCTGTTGTCCCCGTATTTTAGCAAAATTTTATAAACATTGTTTTATTCTAAATGCTAATGGAAGATTATCTTGTCAAAAGAGACATAGCTCTAAAAAACCTTAAAACTGCAGACCACTTATTAAATGTTACTTATCCAATTGTCAAGGACCCAAAGCTCTTCCTTTCAGTGCTTGATCATTTATTTTTGGCATTACTTGGTTCAGTGACCGCAATATTGCATTATGAGCTGCATTACAGGCGTGTTGCATATTTTAAAGATAATTTCCAGGAAAAATATGATTTATTTGTAAGGCACTGCATAAAGCCTTATAACATCAACAAAGATTATTTAGATTTTATCCTTAGCATAAAATCGTTAGTAATTGCCCATCAAAAAAGCAGCATGGAGTTTGTCAGAAAAGAAAACATAGTTATATGTGATGATAAATACTCCTGCAAGACAATAGACGTTAACTTACTAAGGTCATACATTGATAAATCCAGAATGTTTGTTTACCTGATAAATAATATTTTGCATACTGACCAAAAAAATCTTGCGAAAATAAATTATACTTAATCCTTTAATCCAGAAAACAATACTATTACATAACAAGAACTAATAGCCGAAAAAACAGTTATAACCTACAAACTAAAAATGCTAGACTATTCAGAAAGTGCCAGAGAAGAGCTTAAGCGCGTAGACCATCTTATTTATGTCAGCCTAAAGTACACAAGGACTGTAGATGTGATTAAAAGCATCATTGACAGATTGATCAGCTGCTGCAATTTCGCAATCGTCGATTTGATAGAGCACAGCAAGGATAAGTTAGAAGATGACATTCCTGAAAGTCCAGCAGGCAGAGCTTCATTAATAAAAAAACTATTTTCAAAGGGCGTTTATTTTTTCATAATTTGCTCTTGATAGCTTTCTTAAGAACAGATAAAAGTCTATAAAC
>JACPBN010000086.1 GCA_016180275.1 Candidatus Woesearchaeota archaeon | reverse complement strand
GTTTCGCCCGAAAAAACTTGGCTACGTGATACGGAATTGTGTTCGTCATAAAATGGCAGTCGCCGCCGCTTTGATGTTGTTATAGCTAAACAAATACAAGAAAAATACTAAAATTACTGTTACAATAACCTTTTTATCTCTCTTTCAATATCCTCAGGCTCAACTTTGCTATCAAACCTGTCAACTATCAGGCCTTGCTGATTTATCAGGAACTTCTCAAAATTCCATTTTACCGGACCATTTTGATTAGAAGATTCACAGTACGTTGTTAAGAATTTATAAAGAGAATGTTTGTTATATTCAGTTACTTCAATCTTTCCAAACATAGGGAATGTGATCTTATAATTAGTTGAACAAAATTTTTTTATCTCTTCATTAGTTCCAGGCTCCTCATTTCCAAAATCATTTGATGGAAAGCCAAGAACAACAAAGCCTTTGTCTTTATACTTGTCATATAGCTTCTGCAATCCTTTATATTGCGGAGTATACCCGCATTTGCTGGCAACATTTACTATTAATACCACTTTACCCCTGAATTCACTGAAAGAAATGCTATTGCCATTTAAATCGGTAATTATAAATTTATAAAAAGGATTTTTAGATGCCTGCTTATCTGCTAATTTTTGTTTTTTAGCAGCATCTCTTTCAGCCTCTCTTTGTGCTTTTAGTTTAGGATCTTTTAATTCCTCAACTGTTCGCTTAAATGCTTCTACCTGCCTGTCTGTCAAACCTTCAAATCGCAGATAATTTATTTTAATGCTGCGCAGAAAGTCATTCTCTTCATACCATTTAGGGTCAATATCAAACAATTTCTTGTAGTAAGGGTCAGTTATCTTCTGCTTCATCTGCTTCATCTGGCATTCTTTGCAGACAGGAAACTGCTTTGCATAAGTAACTAATGCCATGTTTTTCCTGCATAGTCCGCACTTTGTCTTGTATTTTATCATTAATAATGAATAAATGCGCCTCTATTTATTAACTTACTCATAAATAAAATATCTTTCCGGTATTAATCATCTCTTTCAGATTTTCTATTCTTTTCTGTGCAAACTCCTTTTCATTGCTTTCTTGCCAGTTATCTATATGTTCTGCGTACTTTTCTAAAAAAAATTCTGCATTGCCATGGTTGTTTAACTTCAGGCTTGCAAGTGCTGCCATATAAGCAGCATCATGATGCTTGTCTAAAATACTGCTGAAATGGGTTATTGCAGTCTCATATTTTTGCTCATGATAGTCTAGAAGGCCGCGGATGTAAGTTAAGCCTCCGGTGCTATTAGTACTTTTAGTATCAATTAGATTCTTCTCCCTTTTTATTCCCTTTTCTTTTCTATGCAAATTTATAACAATCTTTAACATAGTTACCTCTTTTTATCTCTGATACAACACCTGCTTTTTTCCCGGAAATAATCCCATTGAATCCATCTGCTTGAACTGCTCCCCGCCTAAAATAAGCTCAGTTATTGTAAAATTAAATTCTGTCTTTATTACAGCGCATAATTCTTTAACTTTAGCTTGATCTATATTTGCGCCTATGAGAATGATATTTGCACGATCTTTTTCTTCTCTGCCTTGCAATGTTATTGTGTTAATACCGTCTATTGCCTTAGCCCTTGTTATAAACACCTGTAATGCCTGTTTTTCCTTCCTGATAAACTGGCCTAAGAAACGAGTATGCTCATTATCACACAGCTTATAGAGCTTGAATTTCTTTATTTGCACAGTCTCAATTATACCCAGTTCAGCTAATTTGTTAACAATACGGAATGCAGTTGCTACTGGTATGCCTGTTTTTTTGGCAATTTCACGCAGATAGCAGTCTGTTTTTTCATCTGCATAGAACAATCTAAGTGTCTTAAGCACCTTACTATCAAATAATTGCTCTAAAATGTCTGTCCTTTGCATTAAGTTTTGGCAATAAACAAGAGAATTATTTAAATGTTTCTTTTTTGGAACAATGTTCTAGATTTGGAACAAGTGCTTAAAAAAGAAAGTATTTCTTATTAAATTGTCTAAATGGCATTTCTTATTAAATTGTCTAAATGGTATTTCTTATTAAATTGTCTAAATGTTAATCTTGGCTCTTTTATAAAAATTAGTAAAACAAACATATTAATAAATTAGTAATTAGAATAATCACTTCTGTCCGTAATACCATTCTTCTACTTGTGACAAAGTGCTTATCTCATCAACTGGCTTATCTGCCCGTAATCTTATTACGCGAGGAAATCTTAGTGCATAACCGCTTGTATAAGTTAATGACTTCTGTATCTCCTCATATCCTACTTCAATAACTATCTGTGGCTTAACTCTTATCTCTTTTACGCTTTTTGCCCCTTTACCTGCTCTCTCATCCTCTTCAATCAATGGCTCTAATAACTTAGTCATTTCCTCAAAGCTAACGCCTTCTTCAACTTTCTCTTTCAATCCCGTGCTGACCTTGCCTAATTCAAACAATTCACCTGTATCATCGTCTCTGCAGGCAACTGTAAAACTGCTTAACCATTTGCTTCTCTTGCCTTCTCCCCATTCTGCTGCAACAATAACAAGATCTAGATTTTCCATTGTTGGCTTTATCTTTACCCCATAACCTACTCTAGAACCTGGCTTATAAGGAGCTTCCAAATTTTTAGCCATGATGCCTTCATTACCAAGCTCAAGTGCTTTTTTATAGAATTCTTCTGCTTCTTTATTGTCAGCAGTCACTAATTGTTCAGCAAGCTGTATCTTATACGGCAATTCATTAGCAATCTTTTTCAGAATTGCTCTTCTTTCTGCAAATGGCAATTTTATCAGATTTCTGTCATCAACTAAAACTGCGTCAAACAAATTAACAATTACAGGCACTTTTTCAATTAATTCTTTTATGTCATACTTTCTCTTAATTCTTTGTGAAATGTGCTGAAACGGCAGAAACTTCCTTGTCTTTGGGCTATAACCAATAACCTCGCTGTCTAAAATATAATTTCTTGATGCAATATTCTCTTTAATTACTTTAACAATATCAGGAAATTGCGCAGTTACATCCTCTAAACTGCGTGTAAAAAGCTTAATCTTATCTCCGTTTCTGTGCAGCTGTAACCTAAAGCCGTCATATTTAAATTCTAATGCAGCAGGACGCGCCACATGCTCAAACGCATCTAAAATATCTGCAGCTTTTTGGTAAAGCATGACTTTAATCGGCGATAATGCTTCCAACTTAACATTTGACAATCCAGAAAGGCCTTTATTTTTTGCCAGTAATGCAACATCTGCAAAATCATTTGAGATGTCTAATGCCTCCTGAAGTGAACCAACCAAGAAATTATATGCTTCTCTTGCCTGTTTTTCATCTTCGCAGACAATCACACCATAGTTATTTAGAACTTCATGCTGCAGCTCTTCCAGGTTTTTTATTTTCAATATTTTTATTTTATCTTTGCCGGATTTTAAGTTATTATTGTAATTTTCCATATAACTCTCAAATTTTTCTATGTTTGCTGAATTAAATTTACCATCCAGTTTGCTGTTACATTCAATACATTTGTCTGCTGCAGGCACAGTATTGTTACAATTTATGCAATAATTATACACTCCAAATATCGGCGGAAAATAAGCAGAGACAATTGCATCTCTAAGAACACCTTCACCTGTACCAACCCTTAAGTCTTCCAGAACTACCCTAATGATGTATTTTGCCTGGTTTGGAGTTGCGCTGGTTAACAACTCCGCAATTAATTTTACTTTCTTATCAACAGTGCCCTGGCCTGTTAAATCAGCCAGCTGCTTTAAATTACTGTAAACCTTTTCAACAGATAATTCTCTGGAAAATAATGTTGCTTGTTTCTTTCTCGCGACAAGATTTTCTGCAACTTTTCCTAAATCTCCAGTCTGCTTCCATTCATGCTCAATCTTTTTTGCTTCTATGCCTGTTGCAACATTTATGGCTTTTAGAACTAAACGGGACGCAACGCCGATCTTTTTTTCTTCCCATGCCGGGAATATGACTCCCTGCAATAACAGAATTAATACAGGCAGATCCTTGTCATTGCTATCTCTCAATAGCTTTGCAACGTAATATATTTTTTCTAATCTCTTTGTAGTAGATTCCAGTTTCTCATATACTGCAACCAGGTCTTTATAGTCCATATTAGCACCGGATTTTGTTAATAGTTGCTTGTATAAATAGTTTGTTGTTAAAAAATAAATTAAAATGCTGTTATAACATTTAGACGTTTTCTTTATAATAAGGTATAACATAATAAGCCAGCACACCAACCAGTCCGGTAATGCTCCAGAACGTCAATACAGAAACTCTGCCTAAGGCAAACATGAACATATTAATCACAACAGCGACTATCAGCCATAACGCGAGAATTCGGATCATTTTATCACCCTATAAGAACACAAACAGAATAATGAAAGCAATTAAAATAATAGCACCACAGAGAGTCTCTTCTCTAAACAAGCGATATGCCCTGAATTCATTGAATTCTTCGACATTTGCTGCATCAAGCTCTAGCATTTTATACCTCGTCTTATTGGATTAAAACCTTTGTTGCGGCTTCGTAACACGCAACCATAATGCCTAAAGTTTGAAATTTTACTTATGGCTGCGTATAACTTAAACATGGATTGGCAATGTTAAGTCTTATCAATAAGATAAATGTGATAATTAATAATACACCTTTTTTAAGGTAATTTGTTGTTGCTATTGGCAGCAGAATAAAACAAAGCCAGTTGATTCTTAATTAGTATGGCCTAGTAGATATATTGAGATATATTGCGGACATGTAATTCCCTATCTATAAAACTCCCTCATTAAGCATCTGTAAAGGCATACAACTATATAAAAGCTTTGCTTGAAAATTTTAGCATAAAGAAAAAAATATGGGCTATATTTTGTTATTGTTAAAAGGTACGTACATCAGCCTGCGAGCACTCGCTGGATACATTGATAAGTTGTGCTTCCTCTACGCAGGGTTTATTCGCTCGCTTATTAGCTTAGTCTCTCTTTGTGACGACTTAACTTGCTTACTCGTTGGCAACTGCCCAGCCCTACTTGGCTGCGTTATGTAATTTGTGCTCGCAAAAAATGGCTGATGCTTTGGCTTTTGTGCTCTTAACTTAATACATACGTTAAAAGAATAGTGATTCTAACTAAGCAACTCAATAATGAAAAGAAATTAAATAAAAAAATAAGTATTTTTTACTCAACAATAACCTTGCCTTTATGGTTAGCTTTTATTATATTTAGGTATTCATATGTTCCTGCTTTAGTAAATGTGGTTTCAGTCTTCTCGCCAGGAACTGTTCTTTTGCTAACTATGGTTTTTGTCTTTTCGGTTATCAACAAAGGAACTTTTGCAGCATTCTCCCAAGTCACAGTTGCACCAACTGCTACCTTGACTTCTGCTGGGTCAAAGCCTGTGTCTGAATATTTGACGCTTCCTGCCGCAGGAGCTGCTGGCTTGGCTTCTTCATCGACCACTTCTTTTGGCGGCTCAACAGGTGCAGGTTCTGGTGCAGGGGCTGGCTCAGGTGCAGCTACAGGCTCTTGAGCCGGTGCTGGTGGAGCTGCTTTTTTTGCGCATCCAACTGCAAATATCAACATTGCTAGAACAAGCAATACTATGCCTAATTTTTTAAAATTCATTCTAAACACCTCCTAAGATATTGTTGATAAATATTCTAAGTTTAAAAAGCTTTCGCAAAGAATAATTTTATATAATAAAGAAGAAAGTATGTGCTAATTTAACACAAGGTGAACACATCATGTCTGATTTTATTAAATGCAATGCAGACCTGCACATGCATGGATTATATTCCAGGGCAGTAAGCAAAGATATGCTGCCAAACATTATAGCTGAGCAAGCCCCATTAAAAGGCTTACATCTGGTTGCATCTGCTGATATACTTCATCTAGGCTGGCAAAAGCTCGTTAAAGAGCAGCTTAAAAAGACAGATGATGAAGCCATATTCTCCCATGAAAATGGCACAAAATTCATCCTTGGCACAGAAGTAGAATGCAGCAACAGAGTGCATCATCTTGTATACTTTCCGAGCATGTCTAAAGTAGATGAATTGCGCGAAAAGCTAAAAGGCAAATGCAAGGACTTTGAAGCAGACGGCAGGCAGAAATTATGGGTTAATAGCGAGGAGCTTGCAGGCTTATGCAGAGATGTTGGCGCATTAATCGGATTTGCGCATGCATTCACTCCTTATTTTGGTTTATTTGGGAAATTTGATTCTTACAAACAATGCTATGGCAAATATGCTAAGGACATCAGATTTATGGAGCTTGGGTTAAGCGCAGATACAAACATGGCAGACAGGATAAGCGAGCTTCATGATTTAACATTCTTGAGCAACAGCGATGGGCACAGCCCCTGGCCAAATAAATTAGGCAGGGAATTCAATGAGCTGTCAATTAAAGAGATAACTTTTGATGAAGTCAAAAAAGCCTTATTTCGCGAAGGAGGAAGAAAATGCACGCTTAATGTTGGGTTTAATCCTCTCGAGGGCAAATATCATAAGACAAGGTGCACTGGCTGCCTAAAATTCTTTGACCCTAAGGATGGCGTGAAATTCAAATGGCGCTGCCCTGAATGCAAAAAGCCGATAAAGAAAGGTGTTGATTACCGCATAGAAGAGCTTTCTGATGTACCAGTAAATGTTCATCCGGACCATAGGCCAGCGTACAAGCATATAATGCCTTTATCTGAAATTATTTCGCTGGCAATTGACAAAAAGAATGTTTATTCTGATCAAGTGCAGGAGGTCTGGAAAAAATTTGTGGCAAAATTCGGAAATGAAATAAGAGTTTTGTTTCATGTGCCATATGAAGAATTGCAGCAGGTTGATGAGAAGATAGCAGAATATATTCTATTTTTTCGGGAAGAGAAGATCCAGTATATCCCAGGCGGCGCAGGCCAGTATGGGAAGCTAGTAAAGCCAGGAGAGAAGATTGAGCTGGAAGTTTTCAATTCAAAACAGAAGAGTTTGGCTGATTTCTAGTATCCAAATCGCTTGTCATATTCTTTGTGTGTCATCCATTCAAGAACAATAGTCAACACAATAATTTCATCTCTTTTAATTGTGTAAATAAGCCTCCATGCATTAGGTAAGTTATACTTCCACAAGTTAGTGAGTGGACCATATTTAGCATGGTATTCTTTTGGAATGAGTCTCTTTGGAATCTGGATTCCGGAAAATGCGTCTTTCCTCAAGTCTTGAACTGCTCTGTCAAGCCATTCTTTAAGATGCTTATCTTCAAATCTGCCGTTTTCTAATTCTTGATAAGCTTTTTTAATCTTCTCGTCTCCAAACTTCACATCTGAACTTATTTCCATGAAAGATCTTTCCTCGCTAAGTATCGTTTAACTCCTTCAGGATCCCAAATCCATGCAATTTTTCCATCTTTATCTATGCTAATTTTTCCGGAATAGATAAGATAATCTATAATGACGCAGAATGTTTGATACATCATTTGTTTAGGCAAATGTTCCCATAGTGATTTCTTTTTGAATTCGCCACTGTTATCCTCAATGAATTTTTCTACCATCAGTACTGTATCTAGCTGTGGATAATGTAAAATATCCTTTTTTTTCATTAATAACTCTTGCATTTTTGATCACCTAGTTGTATAAACTTATATAACTATTTAAATCTTTCGCTTTTTTTGCAATTTTGTTGATAGAATATTCCTATAAAAATAATTAGAGCAGTAATAATTCTGCTAATTTTTGCGTCTTGCTAACTAACGTCTTTAACTGCCAACAACAGATAAACTCTTGCAAAAGTTATTGCAGGCGCAAACAATAATATTCCAAGAATGATAGTTAATCCAGGATGCAATTTAGCAGCAAAGACCATTATGTAATTTATAATTATAAATGTTAATGCGATTAATAATAATGATGGCAGTAACTTTAAGAAATGCTTTGCAGCAAATATTATGCTGGCTTTTATCGGCAGAAGTTTTGAGTAAGATATAAAAGCTAAATATAACAACAGCAACAATAATGTGATATAACTATAATAAAGGAATGCCTTGTTTATCACAACTATGCCTGTTATCGTGTTTATTGTATAGAAAATATCCTGGTAAAGGTTGATTATCGCCAGCAGTATGATAAGATATATGTTTATTTTAAGAAAATATATTGCAAATCTCTTGTAGGTTTCTTTTTTGCTGCTGACAATATTATGCGCAATCTTCCATGAAATAGGCTGCAGTAAAGAAATAATTAGGTATAATAATAGGTATAATACTAAAAATGCTATCACTAATATCAATACTGCATTGCTCTGAGGCTTTTCCGGATTAGGCAGATTAACAAGGAATTCTGTCAGTGGATTTTCAATGATTCTGCCAAAGAATGAAAGGACAAAAAGCGAGAAAAATAATGTGAGTATATCAGTAATCGTAGCATAAATTAATTCTATCGGCTTAGCAAATATTATTTTTGCAGATCTTGTAAGGTTTGTCAGGTCTGTTTTGTACATTTTTTATTGAGGTATAAAATGTTTTTATTCTTTTCTTATTTTGTCTGGGATGTTTCTGTTAGCAGCCATAATCTGGCAAATGCAATCAATGGGAATTCCAGCATGATTATCGGTGTGACAACTAATAAGGATGCTCCAGCTGCCATGCCCAGATATCTAGCGAATAATGTTATTAAAACAGCAAATATTGCAATAAATGCCAATGAAATTAAGAATATAGCAAATGTGTTTAGGTTTATAGAACTCTTAATCATTGATTTAAACTGTTTGAGATTTTCTTTTCTTAACGCAGTATTTGAAACTAAATTATTAATCTGTGTGTATGCAGCTGTTGTGAAATATAGCACAATAACTATAAGCACTGGGACTAAATATGGCGTAAATTCTGGCTTAATTGCAGCTTGTGTGAAGGTAAGCACAAACAATGCCTTAAAGCTCAAGTAAATCAGTATTATCATCAATATAAAAGCAATTATAGATACTGTTGTAAATTTAAGGAAATATACAGCAAATGCTTTTGCTCTTATGGTGAATTTAGTTTTTATATTTATTTTTATGTTACTCTTCTTGTCTGAATGTATTATTTTATATGAATTATGCCAGGAAATAGATTGCAGCACAATCCATATTATTAATAATGACAGTGAGAAATAAATCACCTGCAATATTATTTCATCATAGAGCTTGGTAAAATCCAGAATGCTTGCAGCAACTTGCATTATCTGGTCCTCTGTCTGCGCGTCAAATGACTGCAGAACTTTCAATCCGGTAAGCTTGCTGATTTGTTCTAACATCGGAAATATCTGCATGAAAAAGAAAGAGTATGCTGCTCCGGATAATAAGAATGTTAAGAAGTCGTTTAGGACAATAGAGAGGAATCTAAGCTTGTTATGCTTTATTGCTTTCAATGATTAGAAAAATGAGGTGTGTAACATTGTGATTTAAGTTAAGCTAAGGCAGGCCTACTATTTTTTAGATCTGCATTATTTTCTAAATCGTTTAATGCATCTGCTTGTTGTGCAGATTTAGCTGATTTATAGCATGAAGGTTGCGTGTTTGTATTATCTTTATAACAAAACTTGCCATTTGCTAAATCAGTTGCTCTTGGTACGCCGCAATCACCTGGTTTTTCAGCATTTTCATCTACATTACATACACAACCATTAGGGAATGCTATTGGAGTGATCTCAGTATTCTGTGGGCAGCGAGGGGTTTTCCTGCATTTATAGTCGTCTCCACTAACTGCGTAACAATATTGGTATCTTTGGTTATCAGATGCAGATATCATGCCACATTGCTTATTGCCATCTCTGATATTACAAGTGCATCTTTGAGATACTTTTCCGTCATCAGTTATGTCGCAATCAGTATTCCTAGCAGCTGTAACTCCAGCATTTTGGTTGCAGACAACATCTATCATTATTGCGTCATTGCCGCGGTAAGCTTGTACTTGGCCTTTTGATTGTGCGATTTCACCAGGTGTTCCTGTCTTAAAGTTAGTTGCGCTCCAGTCAAGGTTTTCATTTTCTTTTAATCCATGATGCAATGCCATTTCTAAGCGCCATTGAACTTTCTCACCTGTAGTGCAGGCAGAATCTTTTGCACTTGCATCAGAAGTAGCTGGTGTATATATTACTGCATATTGCGCCTTAGACTTAAAGTCATCGTCTGTTACCTCTCCAATCACAACAATTAGGTTTCCGCCTAAATCTGCCCTTAATACTGTTCCTTTTTTGCAATCTCTTGAGTCAATAGTTGTGTCCTCAACCTCTTGCACTATAATATGCCTTGAGCCTTGTGCAGCAGTATCAGCTGTATATGATGTGATTCTTTTCGTTGAGCAGATATTTTTACCTTCTTTTTTCTCAGCTATAACCAATATTGCTTTCTCTGCAGTATCTCCTCTTATAGGAGGCTGAACAGATATTTGCAATTCTCTTTTAGGTGGATTGGGATTAGTGGCATCTTTCACAGGCTTTGTGCTTACACTTCCCGTGCCTACCAACTTTAAGAAATCTCTTTCCTCTATTTTAAAGCCATCTGGCAGCAGCCAATCTATTTTTAATCCGTCTGTTTCTGCGCCAGTCGCTTGGGCATCTGTGCTGTATGTTCCGTCTCTCTCCAAAATTTTTTGCACTGGCTCTGAAGAAGCTCCGCGTAATATATTTACAGGCGAATTATGCTGATTGTATAAGCTAACTACAACCCATTTAGGAATCTGTTTTTTAGGGTCTGTTTTTGCAGATGTCTGCACTCCAACTAATCCGGCAATTCTTGCATCTTCTTTGCCTATCTGGTAGTTAGGGCTCTTCTTTATTATCTGGGCGTCTAATTTTATCTGATCGTTAACAGTATAAAGCTGTTTTTTTGGCCTTGGCTTTTCAGCAAATTTGAAGGTGCCAAGCTCTCCAACTGCTGCACCGCAATTAAAGCTTGCTTCTGCAGCATCAAACTTGCAATTAACAGGCGGTGTGCCGCCAGTAAATATAATTGGATTAACTACTTCATCTGTCTGTATTTTGCCATTGTTATCTTTATAACTCCAGCGTAATCTTACCTTATCATATCTTATGCGCTGGGTTAACGGTATGTAACGATCGCCCTGCTCATCTGTGCCGCCGATACTGTCTCCGGCTCTTATCCTTCCGCCATCTATTCTAATTGCCTGTTCGCCTGGACGCGAGCCTTGCGCACAATCGCAAGCATTGCTCTCAGCAGTATTATCTGCCTGGTTGCAGTCATTATTATTTGAGCAAATAAGCTCTAAGCTCCAGTCAACATCACTGCCGGCAATTAAACCGGCGCCAATATGATAAATGTATGTGGCTAAGCCATCATTATTTGGATCTGCTGTAATAAAGCGCCTAGTTGCTGTTGGCACCCAGCCTTCTGAAGTAATTGGTATTTTCATCTGGCCTTGCAGGAAGTTTTGCACATCAATATCCCAATCACCTGTAAATGCCCCGACACATAATGCATGTATTAATTTGCGTTCGCTGAATAAATTCTTGTAGATTGCAGATTCTCCATAACGGTTGACAACTGAGTTTTGAACATCATTGCTTGCGCCGCTCATTGCAGCAAAAAATCCTCCAATGCCTCGTGTCTTAACATTGGTGCCTGCGCCAGCAGAGTATTTTCTTGTTATGCAGCTGATTACATCATATATCAGATCACAAATATAAACAGTTAGAACAGATTTACAGAGTCCAGACTGGGCTTTTTTTGTAATTAATACGCTTTGGAAACATTTCTTGACTGCATCTAAAATACCTTTCCATAATGTTAAATATCCTACTAATGCAGGAATGCAGACGCATTGCGCAGCTCTTATTATGCCTGAAGTTGGATCAGCAATATAATCTCCAGGAGGCTCAAATTCATCTTGGAGTGCTTTGTTATTTGAGACATCAATGCTTTCTCCTTTACCATCTAAATAATTAGTAGCTCTTGCTTCGTTATCATCTATCTTACCATTGTTATTTGTATCTTTATAAATCTCATCGTCACTTATCTCTCCGTCGTTATTTTTGTCAACAAATAATCTGCCCGTAGATTTCCCCTCACGATCATATCCTAAACTTAATGGCTTCTCTTCTTTTATACTATATCTTTTAGTAGTGGTGCCTTCACCTATGGTAACTACCCCTTTCTTCTTTTCTTGAGATGCAGGGCCTTCTTGCACCTCAATGCTTTCAGTGCTTTCATAGAATCTTCCGTCTCTTGAGATGAATTCTTGGTATTTTTCATTGCCATCTTTGTCTCTTGTCTTCTGCCTCACAAGTTTTTCTTTTTGCTCGGGCTTTGGCTTGCACATGTCTGCAACTGCGCTGAAGACCTTGCCAAATGCATCTTTTTTGTCTGGATCAGTTGTTGCTTCTTTCCATTCATCCATCAGTAAGCATGCATTTTCCCAATTTCTCTGGTACTCAACTTTGCACGGGTCTTTTAATTCAGTGTCATAATTAAACAATCTTCCAACTTCGCCAAGCTTATTTGCCCCCTCCTGAAGAACTTTCTCTGTGCTTTTGAAATAGAAATCTTCTGTCCTGCCTTCGCATGCATTTTGTTTGCCGCCAATACCTGCCAAATATACATCTCTTGTTATGCGCTTGTGCATATTAAGATCTGGAACACTTGGGCAGAATATCCTGTCGCACAATAAATGCATTCTCATGTCCCAAGTTCTGAATTTCTTTAATTTTTGCACACAGCTTGTACATGTTGATTTATCTTCTGTAGAGAGAGCTTTTTTATCCTCTCCTTTTTCACATGTAGGAAACTTTTCATCTTGTCCCGGCCAGTTTTCTTCGATTGCAAGTGAGCCGCGCGCACTGTCCCAGACACCAATACAACTCCATCTAACATACACTACATTCCAAACCCATAATACAATCCAGCTTCCTAGGCAGCTAAACAATAATAATACTTGCAGTTTTTGCAATGGCTCAAGAATCTGGTTGATGACTTCTAATGTCTGGTCGATTGCTCCAATTGCATCATTCAAAAATGCTTCTGGAATTTTCCCTTCGACATCCAAGCGATGCTCTAGGCCCAAGCTCGTTATATCAACGCATGTTTTTTGTGTAGCGCGCCTTTGCTCACCAAAAATATCCTGCGTGTAATCAAACTCAATCATTATTGGCAACTTTAGCTTCTTGACTTTCTTCAATTCTTTCTCACTTTTTGTCCATTTTGCCAATGTGTATAAAGCATGGCCTGTCTTATAATCATCGCTCCATGTAGTTTGCGGAGAAGTAAGCAGTTGGCTATGTCCGAAATTTTTCTGGTCAGCTTCACTAAGCTCAAGCTCAGTAATTCTTGGCTCGCCTAATAGCCTTGCTTCTTTTGGATCGCCAGCACCCTGGTATTTGAAATACATGTTAAATCCAAACTGCGCAAACCCTCTTATCAAGTGCTCAGAATAAACTATTGTTGGAGTAAATTCTGTTGCAGGAATATCTATCTGCCATGCACCGCTTTCTCCGCATGCCCTATACTCAATAAAATCTTTTATTTCCTGGCTTTGCAGCCCATTTTCATCTATTGCTATAATCCTGACTTCGTTTCTGGTAAATATTTTTGGGTCAAACTGATAATCCCGATATTTTGTGCCAGCGCCGGCTTCTGCTTTTCCGCCAAATTCTCCTTTCCCAAAACCCTGCCTGGAAAGATTTAATGGCTTAGTATCAGGCGAGAACCCTGTCTTATCCAGCTCTATATTCATCTTAAAATTTCCCTGGTTATCTGCGGTTACCTTACATTTGTAATCAGTTGTTATTTTGAATAAAATTCCAGACAAGCTGGAAGGAATGGCTTTTCCGGAGCATTTGCCATTGACCAATATCATGACTGTTGCTCCCGGCGTATCAACCTTGCCTTTTATCTCAACAGCCGGCGAATAACTTGGCGAATAAAATCTTAAATCAGTCGGATCAAGTATGACAGGAGGAATTGTATCTACAAATATCTCTTTCTTAAATTCAACTTTATTATTTGCTTTGTCTGCAAATGCAATAGTTACAGAATTTTTGCCTTCTTTTAGCTGCAATAACAGTTTAAATGGGCCAGTAGCTTCTAATGCCTGAGTTTCCTGTAATGCAGCAAAATTTGAGATGTTAACTTCATTAACTGCATCATTGCCTTCTCCGGATTTGCCATCTGCTAATAAAGTCTTTGCAATGTACTGTTTTGAAGATTCCCCTAAAATGCCGTTATTCCTTAAAGCAGCAACCTGATATTTGTATGTTGTCCCGGACTTTACATTATCATCTTTAAAATACTGTGTGCTTACAACTGCAATTGGAATGTTTGGTGAGCTTGCCCTGTAAATTACATATTTCTCTACATTAATTACCTTATCCCATGTTAATGTTATTGAGTTAGCTTCTATCTTAGTGACATTTAAATTTGTTACTTGAACAGGTTTTTCATTAATGTCTGAAGTAGAATATGTTATTGTGACCGGCTCATTAACAAAACCGTCTATCTCAAGCTCATTTCTTGCAAGTTTTGAAGGAAGGCCTTCAATGATTACTTCCGATGCAGCATTTGCCTGTGATGACTGTCCAGCCTGCAGCGGAGGAGTAATTCTAGTTGTCAGGTTAACTTCAGGAGACTTATCATCAACTTCTACCTCACCTTCTAACTGGGCTTTATTTCCGGCAAGATCTTCTGCCACTAATTTTAGCCTGTTAACCCTGTTCTCCCGTAAATTTACTGCCCGCAGAGAAAAATCCTGATTTGGCGAATTACTGCCTTTCCTGGAAGTCAGCTGATCGTTTACATATAATTCAACACTTGTGAATGCCTCTGTTGTGCCAATTACCTGAAAATCAAATTCATTAGCATATCTTGGTATGACTGCGTTTATTACCGGCGGAGTCACATCACTTCCGGCAATGAAATTAAACTCATCTGACACAAAACAATTTCCAGGACTATCGCAAACTTTTACAGAATAGAAATATGCCTGGTTTTTTATCAGGTTGATTAGGCTTACAACCTGCTGTTTTTTAAATACAGAAATATCCTGGCCTTTATCATAATTTTGAGGAAGCGTGCCGTAAGATAAACTGAGGTTAAACTCTTCATCTGCTGCAACTTCAATACTGGCAGAAGTATCTGTCAGCGCAAGTATTTTTGGATCAGAAATTTTTGGCGAAGTTATGTCAGGGTCTAATGTAGTTACCTCCAAAGACAAAGAACTTGGGCCGACATTTAAGCCGCGGTCTCTTTCCTGCACCCTATATGTGTAGGCTGTAGAAGCAGCCAGATTCATGTCTGCATATTCATTAGTAGTTGCTTCACCTATCTTATTATCATCTCTGTATATAAGGTATTTATCAAAATCATTGTCTCTTGGCAGACCAGTTTTTGCGGCAGGTGTTACACTGTCCCAAGTTAATTTTACTGAACTGCTGGTAACTGATTCGCTTTTAAGCCCTGTTATTGGCAATGGGTCCACATTGTCTAATGTAATAAAGCTCCCAGGCTGAGTTGGAATAACCTGGTTATTCGCAGCAACAATCTCAACGAAATAATTGTAAGAAGTCTGTGGTTTTATCAACTGAGTTAATGTAACAGAATGTTTCTTGCTTAATGCGTTATCAGTTTCCTTTATAACAGGATCCGGTTTAGAGTGCTCATTATAGCGAATATTAATTTTAGTTTCTTGATCAGTATCTACATTAAATACGACATTGTCTTTCCCGGCCGTATATTTGATGGAAAAAGCGTCTACAAAAGAAACTGGCAGCAACACTATTAAACAGATCAGGAAGACAGCAATAAGCTGCTCACAGTAAACGTAATTATTCAAGTCTTTTAATTTATTAATTCTTAATTTACCACATATCTGCTTTATATCCATAACGCCTCTTTTGTTAACTTTAGCTAAAATATAATCTTTACTTATGCTATATTTATATTATTCTATAGTTTTGATATATTATTCTATAGTTTTGATATACTGCCCATTTATCTGCTTAAAATATTAATTTCACCTGATTTTTATCTTCTTACTACAGGCAACAATTTTTGTTTAATCTCTTCTTTGTCTAACTCAGTAAATATTAAAAACTGATCTTTCTCAGTGACCGGGAATGGCACTTGTTCATATACTTTTATCAGCAAATCATTTGATTTTAATAAATCACTTGCTTTTAGGGTCCAGTTTTCGTTTTTATAGCCGCCAACAACTATTTTCTGGCCAAACGCATTAGGCTGCACTAACATTACATTTACATCATAGCTGGTGTCTATGGCCGGCAGCTCAATATGGCCACGAGTTGAATCAGAGACTGTATGCGTTGCATTTACCACAGTAATCCAATTATAATCAAGCTGTTCTGAATATAGCTGTATTGTAACTTCCTGATCCTGACTTGGCAAAGTATCTTTATCAATATTAGTGCTTTCTCTTCTGGAAATGGTTATCAGCATTGGCTTTAGCGGCGCAAGCTTAACAAGCATTGGGTCAGTCGGAGTTATCACAGACTCAGCTTTATAATATTCATCAGCTTCTGCGATTATAGTTCCAGGCCTGCAGTTTTTTGGCAGATAGGTAGCTAATGTATATAAATTTTCAAGTGTTGCAGTCCCTAACGGACATTCAAATCTTCCACAGGCAAATGTAAAGTTGACAGCTGTATTTATAACAGAATTATCTGCTTTGTCGCGAGCCTGCAGCCTATATTCCTTTGAATAATCCAGCTGGTCACAAAATTCCTCACTTCGTTCTCTTGTTGTAAATCCAATCTTAAATACTGATTCTCTATTTGGCTGATTATGATCAATTAATACCGGTGTAATAAATCTAAAGTTAAAGCCTTCCCCATTGAATGCGCTGCTGTCAAATACATTTACCTCAACAGGGAATGCAGCATCATAGGTAAAATGATAAACATTTATGCACATAAAACTAAGAAATTTTTGATGGCCTTTGCCTGAATTTGAAACAAGCTTTCTGTTTTTGCTTGGGCGGGCATTAATCTCTATTGGCCAGGATCTGTCAAAGTTTAGATTGACTTGCAGATCTTTGTAGCCATTTTTATATTCAGTCTTCCTGTTAGCAGAAATAACATCCCAGTACAGATGCTTGTATTCGTAAATATCCGGCGGCATATCAGAGGGGATTGCATCTGCGTTATTGTATAAAAGCCCAATGACATCTACTGTCCGGAGATCATCAAATTTATCATATTTAGTGTATTCCTTTAATTTTGCTTTAAATGGCTTATGGTCAGTGTCTTTGACTCTTATCCTAGGCATGTTCCAAAAAAGAGTTTCTTTTAAGTTTTCTGATATGCTGTCAGGGCCGTCTAACTGCCATGATAATTTTCCGCATTTGAATGCCATGTCTGAAAATGGAATCTTTTTATCTACTACCATCAAATTTATGGTTGCATCTTCCAGAAATTTATCTTGGTTTTCCCTGTCCATAACCTGAACAGCAAGCTCATAGGCTTTTTTTACTTTTGCCGGGATATGGACTATAAACTCAGAAAATTCTTTAATGCTATCAACGCCTTTGTTTTTTATCTGCAATGGGTAGCTAATTTTAATTACTACATCATTATTAGTCAGCTCTGCTGTTGTTTTTATTTTATTTGCAGTATCTTGCCCCCTGGGCATCTCCTTTATCTCAAACTTATCTGTAAATGCACTGAAGTTTCTAATGCAGTTATGCAGATTTCCATTAATGTAATCATTAATCTGCTTTTCCAGAACCTGGAGGTTCTCAGGATACAAATTTTCACCGTCATAATACCAATAAGGCTCTTTTATCTCAGAATCAGGCAATCTTTCAATATATGCCCAGGGATTTTGATCAATCTTTCTTGGCAGCTGAATATAACCGCCTTGCTGTCCAAGTATTCTTACTGCTTTAGTGCCGTACTCCTGCAAACAATCCTCGACAAAAGTTACTATCTGGGCAATATCCTGAGGAATATCACGCTGCTGAACAGCCATTCTCTGCTCATAAAACCAGAAACCAATGCTAGTCATCAGTAATATAATTATGCCTAGTATTACAAATAGGGCAATCTGACCTCTTTTTTCAAACATTTTAAATATTTCCCACTTCAATAAATAATACTTTAATAACGCCAATAAGATGATTTAGAGTTTAAATACTTTTGGGTTGAAAAATAAGTAAAAAACAGGCATTTGTTTAGCTACAATAACATCAAAAGCGGTGGCGACTGCCATTTTTGACGAACACAAATCCACAATAACCCTGCTAAGTTGCGACGGGCGATGCTATCTAGTTAAACATCAAGTAACTCAACACGCAATGCTTTTCTATTCTCACATTTGCTAAACACAATGTAGAGGAGGAGCAACTTTTTCATCATCATAACGAGTGTTCGTCGGTAGTCGCCACTGCTTTATAGGATTTTATAACACAAGCTAAACAAATACAAAAATAGGCAAAATAAAAGTTAAAGCGGTGGCTTTGTTGCGCAGGGTATATACAACCATTCTTCACATACACTAGTTTATTATAATTTTCATTCTTATTAATATTTGAGTGAGACACATAGGATATAAACAGACATAAAGAACAGAGAAACTCGAGAGGGTCAAAATGAGCATGGACATGATAGCCATTAAAATCTACTTAGACAAATCTTTTATTGAGAAAAACAAGAATAAAGAGAAGCTTGATGAGGATTACCTGCATTATATTACTGATGCGCTTTCTGAGCCGCCGTAATGTCAGAATCTTATTTAGATTTTTTTTGGCGTTGAGATTTTTTATTTTATTCACTTATTTTGCTTTGAATCTTATCCTAGTTACACCTCCTTCAAGGCACGCTCACTAGCAAGATATTTTGATAAGTTGTGTCTCCTCTACTCTGGGTTCAGTCTTTTGCTTATCAACTTAGCCTTTCTTTGTGACTATTAGCATGCTTACTCACTTGCGACTGCCCGACCATTCTTAGCAGGATTATTTGATTTGTGTTCGTCAAACATTGGCAGCCTCAACTGCTTTTTTTGAGCTAAACAAATACCTTATTTTTATAAAATCGTAGGGCGAATACCAACTGATTCAACAAAAATCAAGGATTTTTGAGTGCCAGAAATCTCCAATTTCTGAGCATATCTGTGGAATGAGGCCTGTCACATCCTTCTTGTGTTTGTACAAGAGGCAGAAGAATCATTTTTTCTTAATTTTAAGGTATCTGTTAATCTCTTTTGTAGAAATCCCTTTGGCAAAATCTTTTTCAAATTCATAATGAACCACCATTATTAGAATGGTGGAAATCCGACATTTACATCAGTTAATTTCGGTGCGGTTAAAACCTACATTGTCACTTCCAAATAACAAAAGATTTATGAATGAGCTCTCTTTTCCACATATATAATTGCAATCATAAAATGACTTGAACAATGTTTAAAGATAAAATAAAGCCGGTATTGAGGAGGATAGGTATAGCTGGAGCTATCCTGGGATCCGCATATGTAGCTTT
>JACPBN010000083.1 GCA_016180275.1 Candidatus Woesearchaeota archaeon | reverse complement strand
CTAAAGCAGTGGCGACTGCCGACGAACACTGGCTTAGACCATCAAAAAGTTGCTCCTCCTCTACGAATAGTTAGTAGCTGTGACACTACAAGAGTTTTGTGAGCAGAGTTAATTAATCTGTAAGTAAATAGTATTGCCCGTCGCAACTTAGTATGGTTATTGTGGAATTATGTTCGTCAAATATTGGCAGTCGCCACTGCTTTTGTAGTTGTTATGGCTAAACAAATACAAAAAATGAAATAAATTATAATACTGACAGCCTAATAATTAACCTGCACTTCAACATCCTTGCCAAATATCTCTCTCAAGTTCTCAAACAATGGCTCTTTGATAAACACTTTTGGCGGAATATCTACCTTTGAGATTGCATGCTCTAGCTCTTCCATGGTAGCTGGCTCTGGTTTGCCTAATCCGCCGTCTTCGTTTATAGGTGCTTTAGAGATTTCTTTTGTCTCGTTGTCAATGTCACGTATGATGTATGCAGTCCCGTCGAGCAACAAAATTTCACCAAATTTGCTGCCATGCTTGACACGCAGTTTTGCTCTTTCTAATTCTCTGCCTCGTTTTCTCTGCGTATATTCAAGAATGAATCTAATAAATTCATTGCTGTCTTTATGTGCTTGCTCAACTTCTTGCTTAGTTAGTTTCTTGTCGTCATAATCTTTCTTAGCTTTGACTACGGTTACCAATATGCGCAAATACTTATCAGGTATCTTGCCGACTAAAACTAATTGCTTCTCAAATATTTCAACCATTTCTTTCTCAGAAACTTTCTCAATGCCTTCTAACCTAAGCACATCTCTGACTAGAGTAACAATTGTCTCGTAAGTATGCAGCATTGATTCTTCTTCCTTTATTTTCTCTATCTGCGTAAATAAGCGATTGATTCTCTTCAGGAATTTCTCTGCATCTGT
The DNA here is from genome assembly GCA_016180275.1 of Candidatus Woesearchaeota archaeon. GTDB lineage: Archaea > Nanobdellota > Nanobdellia > Woesearchaeales > UBA10200 > UBA10200. Next base: position 13,210 of record JACPBN010000083.1, on the reverse strand, counting down.
TAAAAGCTCATCCAGCTCTTTGCCTGTAAGCTCTTTTTTCTCTCCATGCTCAATGTCTTTTCTTACTTTGATTGTGTGCTCAAGAATTTCTACAAACTTTTCTTCAAGCAGTTTCTCTTTTTTAACAAATATATCTCTCATAACTTCTGGAGTCTCTTTTGGAGCAGGAGGCGCAATCCCAAACATCATAATAGCTGCCTGGCTTGGAGTCAATAGTGCGTAATAGATATCTTCCATGCCCATGTCCTTTAGCTTGTCTTTAACGCGCCTGAGCATTTGGTCGCCTGAGCCCATGAACATGTCAATTGCTTCTCTGCTAGGCTTAATTTTGCCCATCTTAAGCAATTGTTTCCATGGCATAAACACTCCGCGGTCATAGAATGGCACTCCATCTCTCAACAAAGTAAATATAATAGGATTTGCTTCCTTCAAGCTGTCCCAGAAATCAGTCAATATGTAAACTTGGATATTCAGCTTATTTCTGATGCCGGTAATTTCTCCTGCTTCAATACCCATGCCTATAATTATTGCGCGCAACTTGTCTTTTAGCTCTGCTCTTGTCATCTTTTTGACATCTGTGTCATCAATAACTATCCAGACATCAATATCAGATGAAGAGGTTGCTTTTCCCTGTACTAAACTTCCCGCCAGGACATAACTAACGATATATTTTTCAAACTTCTTTAATACCATTGACTTATGAACTTCTGCAATCTTAACAGCTGCTAACATGCCTGTATCAAAGATAGGCACTGCTAATGCTACAGTCTGCAAAAAGTCATATTTGCTGTCATAACAGCTCTGCCATAGCTCACTTACAATAATTGTTTGTGTAACTAAATTTTTGTCAATTTCCTGGCCCATTTGTGCAATAATTGCACCTAGCTTGTCTTTAAGCTCAAACTTGCTCATCTTTTTGCTGTCAGAATCATCAATCAGAATGACAACATTAATTTTGTCTTTTTCAACCTTATCTGTGCTTTGCTCTTTCTGCGGAGGCAATAATGCAATGCCCATAATATATTTGTCAAACTTGTCCAGAAGATTTTTCTGGAATTTTTCTAATTTTGACTTAATTGCTTTTAATTTCTCTTGAGCTTCTTTTGGAAGATTAGCTAATGGATCTGGAACCTGCTGAGCAGTCAATGATTTTTGATCTGTTTTTTGCTCTTGCTTTTGTTCTGATTGCTTATAATCTGATTGCTTATGCTCTGATTTTTCAGATGCTTCTTTCTGATCTTTTTCTTTAGTTTCTTTGTTTTCTTTGCCCATAATCTTTTGCTTCGCAAAAGCTTAACCACACTATCATAGTGTTTCGCTTCGCTTAACACTACAACCCAATTAGTCAGCTAATTTCTACGAGTCCTCCGTTTTGATATCGTTATACTATTTGACTCTTTTTCGTCAATAAACAATTTAGTAGTAACAGACCATTAATAAACACTCGTATGATTTAGCAAATAAATGTGTGACAAAAAAGTCATAGAAGTATGATGCAAATGTCGCAATCAAAATAGTAACATTTAAATACCAGTATTACTTTAATACCTAGTATGGCACTTAAAACACTTAAAAATGTTAACGAGAAAACATGGTATAAGTTCAAGAATTTGGCAGTTAGAAATAGGACCAGTATGGGATCATTGCTGTCAGACATGGTAGATAACTATGATACTAGATCAAAAGAAGTGTGGAATAATATTCTTTATGGAGAAAAGTTATTAAGCGATAAAGAAGCTAAAGAAATGCATGAGCATGTTGCAAAATTAAGAAAAGAATATGGTTTTAGAAGATGACGCTTGTATTTGATTCCTCACTTTTGATAGAGATAGAAAGAAGAAATAAGGACATACTTGAAAAGTTGAAAGAGTATATGGAGTTATACCCGGCAGCTCCCCAGATTACTTTTATTAATTATTTTGAATTTTATGACGGGATGCATGACAGACAAGCCCATAATAAAGATAAAGCCCTTGCGTTTATTAATAACTTCAATATAATCTATGTTACCAAGAAAACTGCTGAGATACTTAGTGACTTAAAAAGGAAATATGAAAAGCTTGGAACGGCGATAGCATTAGCTGATTTGTTAATTGCAAGCCAGGTAATAGAAAATAAGTTGATACTTTTAACATTAGATAAAGGCTTTGATAAGATAGATGAGTTAAATAAAATAATTCTTTGAATTTCAGAGGTTTAAGTCAAATAAGCGCCTAGCGCATCTTCTAATCTGGCAAACTTTCTCTTAAACATCTTTTCTGCAACTTTCTGCTCGCAAACATCTGGCCCAGCTATCTCAATTATTTGATTATCTGAAGATAGAGGGGATTTAAGAAATTTCATAGCGATAGCTGTGCCTATTAACAGAGAAATATAACGATAGTGTGCAAAAAGCTGTTAATGCCGGGATAGGAAATTGTGCGTTGGTAGATTATTTTATGGCCCTAGTCTGAAAATCAAAGATTTTCATGTTAGTATCGCCCTCTGCAGTTGGATATGCTGTTTATAGAAGATAACTTTATAAATACTCTCTAATTTTAATCAGTTGTCAGCGAAATGTAGGCTTTGCTCGCCTGAATCCTGACCTAGTAAAACAAACTAGCAAAAGCCTATAAAAAATAATATACCATAAAAATAGGCTTATAATTTAACTAACGGAGGCAATGAAAATGGGATTATACAAGTACTTGAAAGAAGCTTGGAAAAATAGCGAGAATGATGATCTTTGGAAACAAAGATTGATTCAATGGAGACAAGACCCTGCTACATTAAAATTAGAGCATCCGACAAGACTGGATCGAGCTCGCTCTTTAGGTTATAAGGCAAAGCAGGGCATTTTTGTTGTTCGTGAAAGAGTCAGAAAAGGCGGACATAGAAGGCCGCAGCCATATTCTAAAGGCGGAAGAAGAACAAAACACGCTACACAAAAATTAGACTTAAAGAAAAGCTATCAGGTAATTGCTGAGACGAGAGTTGCAAGGCAATATCTTAACTGCGAAGTTCTTAACAGTTATTATGTTGGAGAAGACGGAATGCATAAATGGTTTGAAGTCATCATGGCAGACAGAACACATCCGTCTGTAATAAACAATCCTAACTATAGCTGGCTTTCAAATGCACGCGCAAGGGCTTTCCGAGGAATAACATCTGCAGGAAGAAAATCACGCGGCTTACGCATTAAAGGCAAAGGCGCAGAAAAAAACAGGCCTAGCTTGAGAGCGCACAGCAGGCGGGGGAATTAGTCAGTAAGAATAAGCTGATGATTTAGAATTTTTATTTTTTTGTCATTAAATTTTATTTCAGCCTTTTTTTTAATAATTAGTTTTTGTTCTTTCTATTCTTTTTTTATGGCATTTTTGTTTTCATTGTCTAATTAATTACTTGGTTATTAATTCATATATCTCACCCATAAGAAGCCTATTTCTCCTTATCTTTCCTAGCGCGATATTAAATTCAGCAGCTTCATCTGGCATTAATTGGGAAATATCGCCGTCATATCTGTCAATTACAGTTTCTAGTATTTGGTATGTTCCATTTACTCTTGCTCTAAGCTTGGCAAGTAATGTTTTTTTGAGGTCATTTTTACAGGCAATATCCAAAGAAGAGTCTTGCTGTATGTTTAACTTATCTATTAGCTTCATACTACCATATTGATCCTCCCCATATAATGTTATTGTTTTTGTAGGGTATACCTCACCTGTATTATACCACTTTAGTAATCCCCTCCTGTTCTTGTTTATGGCAACAAGATACATGTCTATCTCTGCTTTTGAATAACCAAAGGTATTGGTTATCTGTGCAATAACTTCATCAACATTTGAAGTTTGTGTAATTCCTGCAATTGAACTTACATCTTCTTTAAACTTTTCTGCATTATCATAAGTGCAATTTTGGATTAGGGCAGCTGCATCATCTTTTGTTTCACTGTTAAATATTATTCTAATTAAATAGGCATCAATAAGAGGCGAGATTCTTGTTTCAGTTAAAGTTACCTGCTCAAATAAGTCACTTACACTTGCCCAGTATACTACTCTTTTTTTCCAGTCTTTAGCATTTAGTTCTACAGTACATTTATTATTAGTTAATCCATTTTGTTTGTAGAAAGCATAATGTTCTTCAATCCATTTAAGCTTAGCTTCCCAGCCTTTGCCAACGACAATCCTATAACAATGATAAGAATTAAAATTATTTTCAACTAAGAAATCTGCAATATTTCCAATGGCTTCTATTTTTTTATTGCCGTCTTTTGAATTAATAATCTTAGAAAGATATTTATCCCCTTCTGGAAATAATTCTACGAAGAAGTCTTCTACTATTGCTTCTAAAGGTGCAGTTCCAGTTTCTAAGGCTTCAGCCATTTTTTTTAATAATTAGTTTTTGTTTATTATATCTTTCAGTTTAATATTTACTTGTTTTAGTGCTTTAATTTATTATTGTTTTATACTCAAAGCAGATAATTATCGGACATTTGTTTGCTTTTCGTAATAAGCAAAGGCAGGTTATATATTCGAAAATTTGTTGTCTTTGCTATATATCCTGGTTGTATTTTCTATAATTTTTCTTCACTACACCCGTCTAGATGGATGATCATCCGGCAAATTTCTGACAGCTTCAATCTTTAGTTCTGATGTTATTTATCCCATCCCTGTTATCTTGAATTTTGTTTTATCGTAAATGTCATCTTCATACACTGGCCTTCCGCGAAAATTATTGAACTGTGCTGAATATTCTTTTGTAATTGGATCAGTGTACTGTCGTTTAACTCTATTAGCCTCTTCATTTTTATTATTGCCAGAACCGTTTTCATTATTAATACCAAAATTATCTTTTTTATGGGTTATATCACTTTTGGCACCTGCCATATCCTCTGTCTCTGAACCAGGGCTTCCTGAATCATTGCTGTCATTTGAGCCATCTGAATCAGGATTTGGGCCAAAACTATTTACATCTGCCGTTTTAGGATCCATAGGATTTGGAAGAGGAGAATTAGAATTAAAACTAGGCGCTAGTACTCTTGTTATTGCGTCTAGGTCGATTTCTGGCATTTTAATAGCATTCTCTCAAGACTTTAATTGATATGATAAAAAATCCACCCATGAGGTTGTGAGGGGTGTTTGGTTAGAAACACGGACTCATGGGCGTGGATTATTAGCTAGAAGAAAGAAGAGCTAGTATATAAACTTTTGCTATTTTTAACCACTTGAGAGTGATTATAACTATTAGAAAAAAGTAGATAAGCTTATATATTAGTTCAACTATGGTTACTATAGGTGACTAACTATGACCAGCGTTGTTGTTACAAGAAATTACCAAATAACTTTGCCAAGAGAAGTTAGAAAAAGGACAGATATAGCGATAGGTGAGACTATGCTGATAGAGACAAAAGGCGATGATATCATAATAAAAAAGATTAAAGAAGATCCTGTTAAAGCTGCTTTTGGATTGTGGAGAGGAAAGATTAAAGAAAGCAGTATTGAATATGTTGATAAGTTAAGAGAAACATGGAAGGATAGAGAAAGATGATTAAGAAAGTGATTATAGTAGATAGTGATTTGATTATAGATTTGCTTAGGGGCATCAAAGAGGCAGAAGAGTTCTTTGAAAAAGTAAAATCGCGCGAGTATATTGCTAATTTTTCTACAATCACAGAGACTGAAATATTTTCAGGAAAAACGTCTTCTATGCCCCATGAAAAAATCATAATTGATACTTTGTTAAATCTTATGAACAGAATAGACATTGATAAGGATGTGGCCAGAAAAGCAGGAGAACTCAGAAGAGAATTTGGGTGTGGAATCCCAGATGCAATTATCTCTGCCAGTGCAATTATTAATCGTATCCAGATTATTGCAACTAGAAACAAAAAACATTTTGAAATGATCAAAGATGTAAATGTTTTCACGCCATACTAAATGATCAATCCATTATACCCATCTTTCACAACCACAGTTGCATGTCTATACATCCCTTTCGGCGGATCTCTTAATATAACTAGCTTGACTTCTGGCAATGTGGACATAAGCAGATCTTCCCAGTCATTGGCCATGACTATTACATTTTTGGATTTATATTTTGCAATAGCCTCTTGCGCAAACTTTTTCTTGTCTTCTGCGCTTTGGATATTGATTTTGACATCTCTTATTATGCCATCTTTTTCACAGATGAATTGATTTGAAACAAGAGCACTGAGATTGAAAATTTGGGTATAATGCTCAACTAAGCCAAGCTGCTGCTTTTTACAATTTTTTATTCTGCCATCAACTGAAAAGCTTTCGCTGATCATGATTTTTTTTAGATTCTTGTTTCGTTTAGGTAATCTTGATACATAAGAGACAAAACCCTTAACTCCAGAATATAAGCTATTTTCCACTTCGTCTTTGGAATACAGATACCTTGAGAGGCTTTTACCTCCTGTGCTTTTTTCAAACAAAGAGCGTATTTTTTCATCTGTCAGTGTACTTATAACAATCTTAAGGATCTTTTTATGGTTGGATTTTTTGTGGATCAGTTTTGCAAGCAATTGAGAGGTTATTTTATTATTATACAGCCTTAACCCATTGAAAAAAAGCTTTGAAAGCAAGACATACCTGTAAATGTTCTTTTTTGGAGCAAGCCTTGAGTCTTTGATCTGGTGATAGACCTTTGAAAGCATCTGATGAGGAGTGAGGATAGTCTTATCATTGCCGTCAAATTCCTTGTTAGTTAGAGTTTCCAAGATAATGTGGTTGAATATTTCATTTGCCAATCCGACTGTTATATTCGGCGCAACTGTCTCATCTGCATCCATGATTAATAGGTCTGCTTTTTTATAGATTGAAAGCAATTCATCTTTGGATAATTTAGAATAAACACTATCTGCCAATTCATAAGGGAAGTTTTTCATTAATACAAGCAATAATCCAAAATTATATAAACATTTCTATCAGAGATAAACTAAATTACAGCATCCTTAGAGATATAAAAAATGGTTCTAATCAATAATTAAGAACTAAGACACATTAGGTATGCCTTTCTTTGCTTCTGCTTTGCCTTTCTTCATGAACTGCACAAGCAACGGCGGAGTTATGAATGTGGTAAGCATTATCACAATGACCAGCACAGAATAAACTTCATTTGTGAATATCTTATATGTCAGGCCATAGGTTGCAAATATCAGGCCTACTTCTCCTCTAGGTATCATGCCAAGGCCAACATGGAATTTGTTTGCTTTTGTGCCAAAAGCGCCGAGGCCTGCAACAATCTTGCCAATGATTGCAATCAATGTTATGAGGATGATAGGCAGCAGGATTTTCATGTTAAGCAATCTTACATCCATCACTGCGCCAGCCATCACAAAGAAAATTGGGACAAACAGGTCAGCGACTGGCTTCATCTTCTGCTCAAAATGCTCTTTGTGCTCTGAGCGCTCCAATATCAAGCCAGCAGCAAAACTTCCTACGATTGTTGCCAAGCCTATCCAGTTTGCTATCACTGCTAAAACTAAAGCAAAGATAAATGCGCTGATGACAAATGTCTTTTCTAACTCCAGCTTATGGACAATCTTATGTATCCTTGGAACAAATTTTATGCCTATATAGATCGAGCCGACTAAGAATGCTATGGAATATGCTGAAAGCTTAAAAACATTAAACAATGAGACATGGCCAGAGCCTATTATGCCAACAATCACTGCCAATACAATCAGGCCAATCACATCATCAATGACTGCAGCACCTAGTATGATCCTGCCTTCTTCGCTGTTTGTCTTTCCAAGCTCACTCAGAACACGCATGGTTATGCCAACACTGGTTGCTGTCAATGTGCCTCCTACCAATAGTGCGACAAATGTTGAGTAGCCAGAGTAGATGAAGTAGAAATATCCCAACAAGAATGGGATTATTACACCAATGCAGGCGACTATAAATGAAGCTCTGCCCACTTTCAGCAGCTGGTAGATGTTGGATTCCAATCCTACAAGGAACAATAATATGATTACACCTATTTCCGAGAGGAATTTCAATACAGGATCTGTCTCATGCACTAGGTTGAACAAGCTAGGGCCTAAAAGAACACCTGCAATCAGCTCTCCCAATACAGCAGGCTGCTTTAATTTTTCTGCCAGGTAGCCAGCTAATCTTGCGAGAACTATGATGATCACAAGCTTTACCAACAATATGCCTATTTGGGTTTCTGACATTGTAGTTGATATTATTTTGTTACTATCAATTCTATCAAATTCTTTTTAAGGTATTTAATGCAGGAATATAAATGTTGCGGAAGAAAACTAAACTAGCATAGAGATTATAAAAACAGCCGAAATATTTATATACACGTAAACATACACGTACGTGCATGGCAACAAAAACCTTGACAATAACAGAAGATGCATATACTATTCTGAAAAACAAGAAGATGAAAGATGAAAGCTTTTCTGAAGAGATAACTAGATTGCTTTCCAACAAAAGAAAGAAGAGCCTGATGGATTTCTTTGGGATATTGACCAATGAGGAAGGAGAAGGCATGCTGAAAGCATTGGAAGAAAAGCGCAAAATCAATATACAATTAATGAAAGAGAGGTATAAACATTTACTATGAAAGTCTTAGACACAACTTTCCTGATTGATTTAATGAGAGGCAAGGAAGAAACAAAAGATATAATACAAGGCAATGAGCCTCTTCTTACAACTCAAATAAATATGTATGAAGTGATTGTAGGCATGTTCATGAAGGGTATATCTTCTTCACAGTATTTGCAAATAAACGAATTATTTGAAAACATACGCCTTTTGTCTTTGGATGATAAATCAATAATCAGGTCTGCGGAAATTTGCTCTGAGTTGCTAAAAAAGGGACAAGCAATCGAAGATGCTGACTGCCTGACTGCAGGCATTGCATTAAGCAATGGCGTAGTAACAATAGTGACAAAAAATGCGGAGCATTTTAAGAGGATAAAAGGCATTAAGGTTGAGAGTTATTGATTTCCTCAGTCAAACGTCTCAATCACTTCTTTCGTGGTTAATACCTTAAAGTGCTTCTGATTCTTTAGTACAATATCATTTGACCAGATTGGACAAGATAACATTAATGATAATGCGACAAAATCAACATCGTCTCTATCAGGGGTTATTTCTGATGCCTGCATGAAAAATAAAGAATATTCTTCGATAGAAATAAATTCAATATAAATGCTTAATTCATGCTTTTGCTTGTTAAATTCATGTGGAGAGAGCTTAGCTTTCCTCATTATTTCGTCATGGTATTTGTTAATTTCCTGCAATGCAAATTCAGGCGCAAATAATTCTAAGTCCTGCTTTAGAAATAGTTCTCTTGCAACTGAGTTTTTCCAGAAAAAAGTGAATAATACATTGCTGTCTACAACAAGTTTCATTTTGCCAAGCCTTTGATTTTGAGCTCTTCAAACCTTCCTTTTCTTCCATGCCTTGCAAGCTTAACTGACCAGTCAATGACCTCTCTTTCATTTTTCAGCTTGTTAAACATATCTTCTTTCCAGGTAAGCTCTTCAGCCTTCTCAGTAATGCATTTTCTGATAAACCCTGACCAGTTTATCTCATCAAATTTGTTCATCTTTTCTTTGACATCTTCCGGGACAGATAAGGTTATGCTTACCATTTTAGACCACCTTTCGTTATTGGATAATATTTAAGTTTGAATATACCACAGATACATGTATAAAAACATAAATACGTTTTAATATATAAATGTTTCTGTTTAAAATGTGTTAGCCAAGAAATTATGCAGAATTTTTAATTTTAAGATACTTTCCTAATGTTACATTAGCAGATTTAATTGAACGTTTACTTATTAACGTAATAAAATAATCTGAAGCATTTAGATTTTGTTTTATTACTTCTCTCCATTTTTTCCCACCCATAATAGATTGATTGTAAATAAAATTAAGAAATTATTAATTGTGACACAACCTGTTCGGCGAATACACCAGACTCTGTTTTCGGGGCTGTTGATCTTGGAGTTATTCTTGAAAAATTTAATTTGTGGAGAATTCTTTCCACATGCCTTGCTGAATATTTTTTATTCACTTTTTTCTCAATTATTTGAGAAAATTGTTTTACTTCTATTGAGCAAAATTTTTTATTAGCTGCTAAAGCTTCTTTCCTAAATTCTGCTTTAAGTTGAGCAAGATTCTTTTTTGTTAGTGGAGTTGGTCTTCCACTTCTTGGCAGATTTTTTAAATTACCAGTCTTGTTATATTTGACAATCAATCGACTTATCGCTGATTGATTGCAATCAACTAAATCTGCTATTTGTTGCTGTGTCTTGCCTTCATTGTTCCATTTTAGAACTAGTTCTCGTGTTTGTAGGTTTATCATACCTACTATAAAACACAACTACTATATAAATTATGCGTTACTTTTGTCTTGTACTAAAAAACAACAAACTATATAAATGCCCATTTAATTTCTACCATCCTCTTAGAGGGGAATTAGGGATTAAGAATAATATGAGAAGATAGAATAAGCAATATAAGATAAAATATATGATAATTAAAGATGAGGTGGAAGAATGGCATTAATCTTAGTGATATTGAGTGCAGTTATCGGCTTGTTATTTGCAGGCTGGCTTGCAAAGTTTATTTCTGAGCAAGACGCAGGCAATGAAAAGATGCAGGATATTGCATCAAAGATCCATGAAGGCGCGATGGCTTTCCTGAAAAAGCAGTATTCAATCCTTGCAATTTTTGTGGCGGTCGTTTTTGTCCTGGTATTTTATTTCATCAACGCCGGAACAGCGATCTCATTTGTGACAGGCGGCTTTTTGTCTGCATTGGCAGGATTTATAGGCATGCAGATATCGACTAAGGCAAACGTCAGGACAACAGCAGCTGCCAGAAAGGATCTGAACAGCGCATTAAAGATCGCTTTCAGCTCTGGCACAGTCATGGCATTATGCGTCGTTGGATTCGGATTATTGGGATTAAGCATTCTTTTCTGGATCTTTAAGGATCCTAATATCATTATTGGGTTTGGATTTGGAGCATCAAGCATAGCTTTGTTTGCAAGAGTCGGCGGAGGCATTTATACCAAGGCAGCAGATGTCGGCGCAGACCTTGTCGGAAAAGTAGAAGTAGGCATACCAGAAGACGACCCAAGAAATCCAGCAGTCATAGCTGATAATGTAGGTGATAATGTAGGAGATGTAGCTGGAATGGGCGCAGACCTGTTTGAAAGCTATGTCGGCAGCATTATTGCTGCGATGATACTTGGCGTAGTAATGTACAAGACAGCTAATATTTTTGGAAATCCTGGCGTGATGTTTCCATTGCTCTTGTCTGCGATGGGCATAATCGCTTCAATTATAGGATACTTTTTTGTCAGGATAGGAAAAAACCAGAAGGAAGTCCACAAGGCATTCAATCGCGGATTGATTGTCGCAAGCATATTGGTTGCAGCTGGAAGCTATTTCCTTGCAAAAATGATGTTCAATAATCTTGGCTTGTTCTGGTCAATAATCACAGGATTGCTTACTGGCATCCTGATAGGATGGAACACTGAGTATTATACAGACACTGGAAAAAAGCATGTCCAGAGCATTGCACAGGCATCTGGCACAGGTCCGGCTACCACAATCATCCAGGGAATTGTAGTAGGAATGCATTCTACAGCAAACACTTTGATAATAATTTCTGCAGGAATTTTTCTGTCATATTACACTGGAAATTTATTAGGGGTTGAAGGCGCAGGAATCTATGGGATAGCTATTGCAGGAGTTGCCATGCTTTCAACTTTAGGCATCTCATTGGCAATTGATGCATATGGCCCAGTTGCAGACAATGCAGGCGGCATAGCAGAGATGTCTGGTCTTGATAAAGCTGTTCGCGGAAGAACTGACCTGTTAGATGCAGCTGGAAATACAACTGCAGCGATCGGAAAAGGCTTTGCAATAGGAAGCGCTGCGTTGACAGCATTAGCATTGTTCTCAAGCTATGCAAGCGCTGCTAATTTGAGCATAGTCAATCTTATAAACCCAAAAGTTATCATAGGAATATTATTAGGAGGAATGCTGCCATTCTATTTTACAGCATTGACCATGGCAAGCGTGGGCAAAGCAGCCTATGCAATGGTTGAGGAAGTCAGAAGGCAATTTAAGAAAATACCAGGATTGTTAGCCGGAAAGCCTGGAGCAAAAGCTGATTATGCAAGATGCGTTGCAATCAGCACAGAAGGCGCCTTAAAAGAGATGATTTTGCCAGGATTGCTTACAATATTGTCTCCGATCGTTTTTGGAGTATTATTCGGCGCAGAAGCTTTGGCAGGATTGTTGATGGGCGCTTTAGTCTCTGGAGTTTCGCTAGCTGTATTTTTGGCTAACAGCGGCGGAGCATGGGATAATGCAAAGAAGTACATTGAAGGCGGAAAGCATGGAGGGAAAGGCTCTCCACATCACAAGGCTGCAGTCATCGGAGATACTGTTGGTGATCCGTTTAAGGACACTAGCGGGCCTAGCCTAAATATTTTGATCAAGCTGATGACAATAGTAAGCCTGGTGTTTTTGCCGCTTTTCTTGAAGAGCGTGTTTTAGAAATTTTTGAGAGTTGTTTTTTATTTTTTAATTTATCCCTAATTTTCTTATCTTATTTTTTATTATATATCAGCCAGATAATATTATATGCTAACTATATAAAATATCAAGAGAGGGTATTACCTTACCTTCGCCCCATCTGCTACATCAACTTCTATGTTACAGCTCTTTGTTCGCAATGCCTTGCCGTTAAAAAAATTCTTTTGTTTTGGCATCTTGGCGAGACCAGACACGATTGACCTTCAGTTCGACCGGTTTGAAAGGCAGAAGGAGGTTTATTTCCGCCGCATCAAGCTCAACGAGACTTGAAGATGCAAGACAAGCGCCCGCCTCGCTGATATCCACGGTCGAACCATCAGACCCGTCGGCGAATTCAACACGAAAGCGCGTAAGTATCCGCTGGGTTTTGCGGCGTTCCGCATATTCGGATGCAGATTTCTTTTTTTCTCCCGTTATCATTCCCGCGTCCTTGCTATTTGAGTAGGTTATACTCAGCACACTCCTGGGCTACGAAATCGGAAAGCTTCCGGTTCATTCTGAGCATCTGGTCGTTATCCATGACGTTTTGAACACAGCGCTTAATGCCTTTCTTTTTCAACTCATACTCAAATATATCTTCTCTTTCAAAGAGGCCGTGTACGATGACGGATTTCGGCCTGATCTTGATGTGGTC
>JACPBN010000082.1 GCA_016180275.1 Candidatus Woesearchaeota archaeon | reverse complement strand
GGTTTCACATTTGAGGCATATTATGTTTATCATATACAGCAGAAAGTACTATTACTATAAAATACTTTCTGTCAGTCAAACACTAACACTACCAATAAAACAGGTAAATAAATGTAATTAGCACTTATAAGTCATAAAAAATAGAAAGATTTAAATAAAAAAAACCTATTTATACTACATTTTAGTTATATTGAGGGTAGTTTAGAACGTTAGGTTAGTATATATGCTAGATTAAAGTACAACAAGATAAATGATAACCTTTAAAGAGTGTTGGCTGACTTCATTAAATATTATGCCAGATGCGTTTACTATGGGAAGAAAAAAACCAAAATTAGATTCTGTACCTATTCCTGGTAAAGATTATTCTTCTGAACAGGATTATTTATTTAGACTAGGCTATGTTAACTTAACAAGATTATTTGTAAATCTTTGCAATTTTGTGCATACAGGTAATGGTCCCATCCCAGATGGTAAGCTAAAATTGCCACAAGGTAAGATTCTAGTAAGTGGATCTGAAGACGGATTATTTTATAGTTTATTAGCACAGACAAGGTTAACTTCACATACCACAGAAGATCAGTTAAATGAGATTAGAAAATTAGCTGGAAAATATGGCTTAGTGTTTGTTGATGCATATAACAGAAGGATTAGAAACACTGAGAAGAATATTGAAAGAGTAAATACGGCATTATCACGACCGGATAGAAATGGCATAGAAGGGTTTGTAACAAGAGATCAAATGCCAAAAAATGACCTTGTAAAAATTGTTTCTGGAGACGTAGCAAAATTAGATAATAAAACTTTATTTAAAGATGGAAGTGTCAGCATAGATGTATTAACCACACTGCAGTATCAGAAAAAAAAAGATAGAATAGCTACATTAAGAAGAGCTTATGAGCTTTTAGTACCAGATGGTGTATTGCTAATAAGCACAAATGATACTATTATCGCATCAGGTTTTTCTCAAGCATATATTGAAGTTTTAAATAAATTAGGTGATTGGAGAGTAGATCATCCTAGAGGATATACAAAGCCTATTTTTGATGAGAATAAGCAGTTAGTAGAACAAATCGGTATGCAACAACTCCTAGATGAGATTGCCGAGGCATTTCCAGATGCTAATTATGTAACGAGAACAAGCGATAAACCATCTCTTCATTTTAAAGATAGGAAAGAAGTTGCTGCGATGCTAAGGCATAGAGTTATGGAGCCTAGCCTAACCCCCTTTGCTTCTCAATATTATTATGCTACAAGCCATGGTGAAAATCGTAAAAAAGAGGTATTCCAAAAAATGCTAGCAAAATATGTGCAAATTTTTGGAGGAGAGGGCCATGTAGTATATGATATTACTCTGAATTATGTAATATTACAAAAACCTTCAAACAAAAAAGATCATAATGTATCCGGATTACCTAGGTTTCTAATATTATAATCCTCTAAAATTTAATGCATAGATCCCTGCTAAAAATAGCGAAAATCTCAATAAAATCCGCAATATTTAAATATAAAGTGTCATTACTGCAAAATTACGATGAAAACTGTGACATTTGATCCTGATTTAGGAGACCGTGTAAGAGCATTGTACATGAGGCACCCTTTTCCTCCTGAAGCCAGAAGAGGATTTTATGTATCACAAGGACAATATATTCTAGATAGGGTTTTTGGAGGAGATAAGCGAAAAGCTAAAGGCAAAAGACTATTAGATGCTGGAGGAGGCACAGGTGTTTTTTTTACAGATGTTGCAGAAGTAATAGGTCCAGGCCCAGAATATATAGTATTTGATTTTAGCAATAATTCTCTTGACGTAGGAAGAAATCATGTTAGGAAGCATCAAAATGAAGCAGGACAAGAGCATTTACAGCGAATGCAGTTTCATGAAATGAATTTAGTAAATTTAGATAGAGTTTATGCAGACGAACAAGAAAAAGGTAAGACTGATCCTGCAAGTAGAGCTTCCAGAGTTGTTTTAACACCAGAGGATAAAGGTTTTGACTTTATCCAAGCGTGGGGAGTTATACATCACACTACAGACCCTTATAAAGTATTTTCAACACTTGCAAAGACTCTTCTAAATGCAGGCGGATATATGAGAATAGGAGTATATGGTGAGACAGGCAATGCTGGAAGAAGAGGGCAAATAGAAAAAATTAAAGCTGCGACTGATAGTATGCCTTTAGAAGGGAAAATTGTATGGATAAGAGGTTATATGTCAAAGCCTGAAGGTTATGACCCTACTTTATGCAGACCTCATTTAGATCCTAAGCTAAAAAAGATTGAGGACGCAGAAATTGTAGATGAATTTTTACATGTGCATGAGCACCACTTAAGCTTAAAGGAAATAGTTGAGTGGACTAGAGAATGCGGCCTTGAAATAGTAGAGATGACAGATTTTGAGAATAGGCTAATTTCTTTTGACATTGCAACATATACAAACAATTCTTCATTAATTAATGCTTTTGATTACAAGGGTAAAAATAAAGAGGGTTATAATAGAACAACAGGACAAGGACAGTTGACACCTGCACAAGCTACTTTGTTAGATTCAGTTGTTAAGCCTTACTGGATAGCTATGCTCCTTAGAAAGCCTGAAAACAAAGATTAATCTGGATGCACACAGTTATATCTAGCCAGAAATAATTCATTTATTTTTTCTCTCAAAACATAAATATTTATATAATCCTTTTACTTTATGCTAAAATATGGAGCTTGATGCTAAAGATAAAAAAATTTTATTTGAACTCTCTTCTAACTCTAGGCAGAGCTATTCTGAGATAGCAAAGAAAGTAAAGCTGTCCAAGGAAGTTGTTGCTTATAGAATTAAAAATTTAGTAGATGATGGCATAATCACAAGATTTTTTACCGAGTTTAATTCTGGCAAGCTTGATTACCAAGTTGTAAAAGCGCATCTTAAATTCCAAAGTTTTACCCATGAAATTGAAAAGGAAGTTTATGATTTTTTTAAGGACAAGCCATTTGCCACATGGGTTGCAAATTGTTCTGGACCATGGGACATGATTTGCGGAGTAGAGGTAAGAAATACAATAGATTATAACCTAGTTTTAACAAAACTGCTTGATAAGTTCTCAAAAAACCTTATTTCAAAGGAAATTGTATTTAACATTGCCTTGCACATATATAATAAGAAATGGTTATTGCCAGAATCAAGAACTGGAGTAAAAACAATAGTTGGAGGAGAAAAATTCTTAGCTAAATTAGACAGTATTGATTATAAAATTCTTTTGGAGCTGGCTAAGAACTCAAGAATACCCCTAGTAGATATAGCAAAAAAATGTAACTTAACAGCAAATGCAATCCAATACAGAATAAAAGAGCTTGAGAAAAGAGGAATTATTAACGCATATAGGATTGATATTAATCTAAAGAAATTAGGCATGGAATTTTGCAAGGCATTTGTTTACTTATATCAAAAGACAGAAGAGAAAGAAAAGCAATTAATTTCATACTGCAAAATGCACCCTAATATTACTGCAATAATCCAATGCATAGCAAGATGGGATTTTGAAATTGAATGTGAAGTTGAGAACGTCCATCAATTTAATGAGATTATGAACGAAATAAGAAATAAATTTGATTTCGTCAGAAATTTTGAGACAGTTATAATAACAAAAGAAAGCGGCATAAGATACAAGGCGCATCCGCCTGGAGAGAAAATACAACTATAATTTATAGTTATAATATATTTTAATAATTTGTTAGATTAGATTATACAGGCAGATATAATTTTCTTTTTTCAGCGAAGTATAAATCAGGATTGCTCAATAAAAATAGCGCATTGACTAATAAAGTGAGTCCTCCAGTATGATTCTCTTGCTCTATTGGGTCTCTATCCAACCACTCAGGATGACACTGGAAAGTTAAAACGTGTTTTCCTAAATCATTAACATCTGCATGTTCTAAAACTGTTGGTATTATCATACTTGTATCAGGCAAATCTTCTTCTGCTGAAGTTGATAAATTGTCTCTAGGAAATTGATGCCATGAGAGTATTTTTATACTAGGATTTTGTTTTGTGCCGCTTGTTTCTTTAGATGGATCAGGTGTTGTGCATTCTGGATTACCCTCTTTTCCGGTATAGTCTGCTTCAAAGTTCTTCGTATCAAAGTTCAATTCTAGCCATTGCTCATGATTATAGTGCAAACCTTGATCAGTTTTTTCAAATCCATCAAATAATGGATGATTTGATGTCCTGATTTTCATTATTTTCTTTAATCCAGATACTCTTAATCTTGACCTAGTTGTAGGAAAAGTTGGTTCAATGTATCTTATAACATTTTCAGTTGTAAATGTAATTCCATATAATTGGTGGCCCGCACATAGACCAAGTACAGGAATTCTTGTATGACGAATGATATCTACTAAAACACCAAAATTTTTGGTAAATGTACCTGCTGCCATATATTCAGAAAATGACCGCAATTTACCAGTAAATGCAATCATATCATAACCGGCTTCATCACCTCGACTAACTGTATGATAACTTGGGAAATCAGGTGATTGACCTGTAACCATTTGAAGCATCATATGCGCTCTAGTTGCATATTCTTGTCCATCTTCTTCAGCATCAAACATATTAACTAAAAGGATTTTAACCTTTCTACCTCTTTTATCTATTTTTCTTATATCAGTAAGTCTTTCATGCACAACATAATCTAATGTACCATATGATGCAAAATCTTTACGTGGTTCTAAGTGTTTTGAGGTAAGATAGATAGCAGGATTCATTTTTTTCAGAATAAGGAATATGTTTAACCTATTTAAATATTTCGTTTTTAATACTACCTTTTAGTAGTTAAGTATAAAAATAGAATCCATTAAAAAAGGTATTAATTAAACAATGATTGATTAAAAGATAAAAAGAATAATCACACTCTCTTCTCCATGGCTTCTTCCGACATTTCACCCAAGAACTCCTCAGCTTTCTTCTCTCCGACAATCGTGTTATCTCTTCTTCTGACAGTTACACTATTAAGATACACTTCCTGATTGCGCACAACTGATAAAGTATCAACTTCACTTAACCAGCATCAGCTGCCTGATTGTATTGATAAACTCCTCTGATGCAGCTATTGCGTTTTTAGCATGATATTCTTCTATACTAGCAGTAATGTTGTAAGTAAATGTCTCTCTAGCTGCTCTGCTTTTATCATATTTTTCAGCATAGGCGTATGCTTTTGGATGGAAATCATCTATACTTAGCTTTTGTATTTGTGCAGTTGTCTCAAATGTTTTTAGGTATTCTTCATACAGATATTGGGCTAATTTTTTAGTCCTGACTAGATAATATAATATGATATATTCAGTGATTATATGGACTCCTCTTATCCCTTCTCTAAGCTTAGCCTTATACTTCAATGCTAAGTAAGCATGCATAATATAATACATCGAATAATATGAGGCAGCTACTGTTTCAGCATAATCCTTATAGCCTTTTTTAGCCGGATTCTTTGATGCATTATAAATAATCCTTGCAGTTTCTAATCTGTTAAGGCTTTTTTCTTCATAAAATCTGCTTATCAAATATCTTTCTGTGTCTGAAAGCTTCTTAAGGTCCCTGCTGTTAACAAGCTCCAATATTCTTTTTTCTGCAGTTTCCAGCTTCTTTTTGATCAAATCTTCTTGTTTCATCTTGAATATGCCTTCTTGAGCAAAAGATAATATTGCTCAGCCCCATATAAAATAACATGGTTTTTTCTTGCGCTATTCCCGATGTTTAATGCTTTTTCTTGGGAAATCATCTCTTTAAAATCATCAATTTCTATAATATGCAGGCTTTTTTTAACCTTTGAATATGCCTTATTAACAGCATTTTCTATTTGAGGCAGCTGCTTCTTATCTTGAACAATCAGAAGAATGTCTAAATCTGAATTTTGTGTTTGAGTGCCTTTGGCATAACTGCCAAATACCAAAATAATAAAAAAGAGGTTATCACTCCCAGTTAATATGTCTTCTAATAATAATCTTATCCAAATATGTTTCTCCAAAAAGGCATCTTTTTTTTTAAGCTCTATATTAACTAAAATCTCACTTGGGGCAAATTCATTTAAGCTTATAATTTTCGCAGGCTCTACAGTTCTCTTTGTTATTAGTTCTTTTTTTTGTAAATCTAAAATATTATTATAAACTAAAGTATAAGATTTGCCAAGCTTCTTAGCGAGCCCTCTAATGCTCAGCTGTTCGTCTTGGTTATTCAAAAGAAATGCTAATATCTCTTCTTGTGTTCTTGTTAACATTTTTAATATTTTAATGATACTAACAGTAGTATCAATTGATACTAATGATAAGTTATATATAAATGTTTCTATAATCAGATATTAATGACAAAGTTATACTCTCCGCTCCCTGACTTCCCCCAACACTTCACCCAAGAACTCCTCAGCTTTCTTCTCTCCAACGATCATGTTATCTCTCCTGCGGACAGTCACAGTCCCGTTCTTGACTTCCTGCTCACCTACAACAAGAATATAATTAACCTGAGCTAACTGTGCTTCCCTGACTTTTTTGCCGATGCTTTCTGTCCTGTCATCTACCTCGGCACGCAAGCCTGCATCCTTATACCGTTTCGCAACATCATACGCATACTTATCAAACCTGTCTGCAACTGTCAGCACCCTAACTTGGACAGGAGAAAGCCAAAGAGGGAATTTGCCTGCAAAATGCTCAATCAATATCCCAATAAATCTATCCAGACTTCCAAGAATTGCCCTATGTATCATTAACGGAGTATGTTTTTGGCCGTCTGCGCCTTCATAGCTTAAGCCAAATCTGCCCGGCAACTGGAAATCAACTTGAATTGTCGAGAGCTGCCAGCTTCTTCCAAGAGCATCTTTAATATGCAAATCTATTTTTGGGCCATAGAATGCCCCATCGCCCGGATTAATCTTATAATCAATCTTATTACTCTCAAGTGCATTCTTTAATGCATCTTCTGCAATGTTCCATTGCTCTGCTGTTCCAAGTGATTTCTCTGGCTTTGTGGAAAGCTCTAAGTGATACACCATCTTAAACACTTTTCCATACACAAAATTTGCAAAATCCATGCATGCATTTAACTCGTCTGAAAGCTGGTCAATTGTGCAAAATATATGCGCATCATCCTGATTGAATTTTCTTACTCGAGTCATGCCTCCAAGAACACCTTTTAATTCATTTCTATGCAACGGCGCAAAATCTGCTATCCTGATAGGCAAATCCCTGTAACTGCGGGTTTGCGTCCTATAGATCAGGCAATGGCTTGGGCAGTTCATCGGCTTCAAAGAAACTTCTTTACCATCCACATTAAATACAAACATATGCTCTTTGTAATGCTCCCAATGCCCAGAAGTCAGCCACAGGCTTTTGTCATAAACTAATGGTGTTACAACTTCGCTAAATCCGCGTTGGAGATATTCTTCGCGGACAAACTTTTGTAATTCATTGAAAATAATTGTGCCTTTTGGATGATAGAACACCGCACCAGGAGATTCTTCATGGAATGAAAATAAATCTAATTCTTTCCCAATTTTTCTATGGTCTCTAGAAGCTGCTTCTTCTAACAGTTTTAAATGCGCATCAAGCATCTTTTTATCAGGAAAAGAAATGCCGTAAATTCTTGTAAGCTGGACATTATTTACATCTCCTTTCCAGTATGCGCCTGCTAATTTTGTGATTTTAAATGCTTTAATAAAAGAAGTATTTGGCACATGCGGCCCTAAGCAGAAATCCTGGAAGCCATCTACTTCATAAACAGAAACCCTGCTTGATTCATCATCAGTTTGGTTTCCAGATGCACCATTTCCTCCCTTTTCTTTAATCAGCTCAGATTTCAGTTCATCGTGCAAAAACATTTTTAATGCCTCTTTTTTAGAGTATTCTTTGCGCACAAATGGGTGTTTTTCATCTACTAATTTCTTCATCTCTGCCTCGATTTTTTCAATATCTGTTTCGTGCAATTTTACATCTATGTCATAATAGAACCCTTCTTCAACAACAGGCCCAACGCCGAATTTTGCATTTGGGAATAATCTCTTGATAGCAGCTGCCATTAGATGTGCTGTGCTGTGCCTGAAGACATCCTGCGCTTCCTTATCCTGCTGCTTTTCATTGTATTTTAGCAGAGTAAGTGTGCAGTCCTGCTTTATTTCAAAAGAAAGATCAACTAATTTAGCGTTTACTTTTGCAACTAAGACAGCTTTTGCCAATCCTTCAGATATGCTTTTAGCTGCATCTAATGCAGTAGTTCCAGCGACATACTCTTTCTTGGTTCCGTCTGGAAACGTCACAAATATCTTTGAGGTTGGCATAATGCAGAATAAAAATAATGGTTGTTTAAATAATTAACTGATAAAAATTAGATTGGAGATTATTACTTTTCTATCTTCTTCTATCTCGCCATTCTCTAATGATTTCTACACTGGATTTTCCTTTGTCAAATACACTTGAGTTTCTAATTTCATCTATTGCTGTTACAGCATTTTTTGCTTGCTCTAAATTCATATCATGCATCATTTTGCAATATTTTTTCGTTTGCATATACTTGGAGATATTTGTAAACTATTTAAGTATTTCTCTTCATTACCATTACATTTTGAACAAAAAACGCAATATTTATATATTTGTAATGGTATAGATAGTTTATGAAGATTGTCACACGAAATAACTTTTACTATCTAGGCTATTCCTTCAGAAAAGATGGAAAAGTAGCTTATAGAGAGAGATATATTGGAAAAACTTTGCCAGAAAACATTGAAGAGATAAAAGAGGCATTCCTGAGAAAATGCCTCCAGGAAACTGTTATAAAAAAACTGAATAGGATAAGAGATGAATTCCAGAAAGAATGGAAAAGGCTGCCTGAGAGCATAAAGAAAAAAGAGATATTGGACCTTTCTGTGAAGTTCACATATAACACAAATGCTATTGAAGGAAGCACGATCACCGAGGATGAGACGGATGATCTTCTAAAAAGAAAGATTTCACCGAATAAGCCTATAGAAGATGTTAAAGAGACTATTAATCATGCAAAAATATTTCTTAGAGTATTCAATGAGAATAATGAATTATCATTAGGTTTGCTTTTGGACTGGCACAAAGAATTATTTGAAGAGACAAAACATGATATAGCTGGAAACTGGAGAGATTATTCTGTTTCTGTTGGCTATTACAGGGCACCTGACTGGCAGGATTTAGAGCAGATAATGAAGGACTTTATGTTGTGGTATAATAAAAATAAGAGAGTATTGCACCCCATAGAATTTGCTGCAAGGGCACATTATAAATTTGAGAAGATCCATCCTTTTGGCGACGGAAATGGCAGAGTTGGAAGATTGATAATTGCGCACATCCTTAAAAAGAATAGGTTTCCGTTGCTAGTTGTAAAATACAAGAAAAGAAAGGCATATTACCATGCATTAGAAAAGGACGAGAATTATTTTTTCAATTATATTATAAGGAGATATATTAATGAGTTCAAGAGGTACTTGGAAAAATAGCTAAGTACAATAAGGATGTTAGTCAGATATAATCAACCAACTTCTGCTGTCTCATCCCGACCAACAATTTACTTTTTCCAAGCACCTGCCCTAACTCCATCCCAAACTTCTTTTTTGCAAATATTTTTGCGTAGTTAAGAAGAAGTTCTTTGCTTCCGAAAATTATTGGTTTATTAGAGACAGATTTCCTTGTTGCCTCTCTTGTAACCCAGACACCTAATGGTACAGAATATTCATCAGTAATAAATCTTAATGCAAGAACACTTCCTTGTCTCTTTAATTGTCTTAATTTCTCAAGAATACCAAGACGCACAGTATAATAACCGCCTGCACACTGTTCTGCATACTCTTTTCTGCCAAAATAATTTTCATAATCAGTGGAATACTGTATGTTCCCGGATATGGCTCCGCCGTTAAGCGCATACATCTCAAACAGTTCATAGCTCCATACTTCAGGGAAAAAAAGTAAGAGATAATAATTCCCTAAATATCCTCCAAAATACGCAGCATAATTATACAGAGGAAAATCCTTAACTTCACTTATCAGTTGTTTTGCAATGATATCATCAGTTGCAGTAATGCTCCATCTGGTCGGCACAAGCTTCCTCTGTGTCTTTGCGCCAAGCATGCCCACACTAAGAATCTTTGAGAGGAAATTCTCATCAAAGCTATCGCTTTTGTTATAGAGTTCATTTATAGCATCCTGAGCTTTCAAGTCATAGCTATCTACCACTTTCCAGACTCTTGAATCTATGTTTGGATTTGATGTCTCTGTGAGATTTTTTAAAGGTGCAGCTGGACCCATCGGCGCATTTATGTCGAAAAAATGCAATTTTGGTGTAGGCACTTTCTTTAGCTTTACCTCAATATCCACAGGCTTTGAGCTCATGCCAACATCTTGAGTGACTTCAAGCATTTTTGCAGACAATCTTTGCGTATTCCTTGCATCTCTTACGTTAAAATTAGTCCTGGAGTTCACGAGAGAACTTCTTATGTCAACCAAGTTAGGGATATTATAATTATTCGCAGACCAGACTCTAGGTGCATCATATAAAGAAGCATCCAGCATGTTTCCAGAGGAATTTGCATTGGCAACATCAGGAGCAGATAATACACCAACATTGATATCAGGATATCCAAATCTGCCGATGAATGGTGCAGGAGATTCTGCAGCAAATTCCTGCTTGATATTAGATGCGACCATGAATTTGGTCTGCAGTCTTCTGCATGTTTCACATTCTTTTTTGCCGCAGTATTTCAGGCAGTTTCTTCCTTTGCAGATCAGGCATTTTGAGGTTATTCGCATATAGAATTGGATAAAACAGGCAAAGTATTAAAAATTTAGCATTAAAATTTGCATGTGTTTTCAGTAGGGATTAGATATAAACAAGATAACGTCATTTTTCCGATTTCTTCATTTTTTCCGAAAAGCTTATATATTCCGAAATATTCCTAATAGGCATGGCGCAGCAAATATATATGACTGACACACTAAGGCTAGGCAAGAAAGGCCAAGTTACAATACCAAAGAAAATTAGAGATATAGATAATCTTAGAGAGAATGATACACTTGTTGTAACCCATATGCCAGGCGGTGAAATCATGCTAAGAAAAAAAGTAATAGGCACACCAGAAGATATGATGCTAGATGCGATACGCAAAGCCCCTGATTTCAATTTTGAAAAAGCATGGAGAGAAGTTTTGGAAGATAGAAAGAGAGAAAGATCATGAAATACTGTGCAGACACTTGGTTTATTCTTAAATTATTCAAGAAAGATCCTAAAGCTTTAGCTATTCTTAATGATGCAAAAGATGGCAAGTCAAGGATTATTATTCCGATTATGGTATATGCAGAAGCACGTAAAAAATTAATGCAGGAAGGATGTTCTGCTGCAATAATAGGGCAGTTTTTTACAGGGGTTGAGATGTCAAATAAAATAGGGCTTATGCTGATAGATAAGCGAATAGCAGAAGAAGCTTCCAAGATTTCATTTTCATATAGCGTTCCTTTAATAGACTCATTTGTTGCTGCAACATGTAAGCTCACAGATTGTAATATCCTCTTAGCTGATGACTGTGATTATGAGCTTCTAGAAAAGAAGAGATATCTTAAAGTACAGCGATGGTAATTTTTTCAAAAACATTTATATACTATCCGTAATTATTCGATTCTTATTGAATTCACTTCAGAAATGAGTTGATAGGTTTTAAGTGTTTTATGTATTTTTTTTGAATAGGAGTACGTGTTTACTATGGTATTGAATGAAAGACAATATGCGCACATTAGGGAAGAGCTTGACAACTGTACAAAGCCATTGATATTCTTTCATGATGACCCTGATGGATTAACAAGTTTCTTGCTGCTTTACAGATACAAGAAAGAAGGCAAAGGAATTCCTGTAAAAACAACGCCTAGAGTTGATGTAAAATTTTTGCCAAAAGTCGGGGAATACCAGCCAGACAAGATATTTGGGGTTGATCTTGCAATGATTGACCAGGAATTTATAGATGGCGCAAAAATTGAGGGCAAGCAGATACCGATCGTATGGATAGACCATCACCAGCCATTAGAGCGCGAGAATATATTATATTTCAACTCGAGAAACCCGCCTAATCCTGTCAATGAGTGCGGCGCATACCTTTGCTTTCAGACAGTTAAAGAAGCACGGCCGGAAGATTTATGGATATGCGCAATTGGGTGCATAGGAGACTGGTTTTTTCCGCCATTGATGGAAGATTTTAGAAAACAATATCCTGATTTGCTGCCGGCAGACATCATTAAGCCTGAAGATGCATTGTTTAACTCAAAGCTTGGAGAGCTGGTCAAGATTATCTCATTTATCCTCAAAGGCAAGATTTCTGAAGTAATGAAATGCGTCAAAATTATGACAAGGCTGGAAAGTCCGTATGAGATTATTAATCAGACAACTTCTCGCGGCAAATACCTTTACAAAAGGGCAGAAGATATTGACAGAGATTATAAGAAATTATTGGCTGAAGCATTAAGATTTGTGGATAAGCAGGATGCAAAGCTCATTGTATTCAAGTATATGCACCAGAACTATAGTTTCACTAAGGAATTGGCTAATGAAATATTGTATAGGTTTCCTGACAAACACCTGATAATCGGCAGAGAGAAAAATGGCGAGGTCAAATGCAGCCTGCGAGGATCAGACTTAAATCTGCCTCCTTTGCTTGAAAAAGCTCTTGAAGGAGTAGATGGTTTTGGCGGCGGCCATGAGCATGCATGCGGAGTTAACTTGAATGTGAATGATTTTAACAAATTTGTGGAGAATTTCAAGCAGGCAGTAGCTGAGTCAAAGAAGATTTATGATGATAGAAAATGATTATAGATAAAAAAGGAGATAAATCTAGATAAACTCTAGATAAACATAAATCTCAAGTAAATTTTTAAAATATAACATGGTTTTGTGGATTTATGCAACCAAAAAAAATTCTGGCAAAATCATTGCACTATATCCTGCGCTATGTATTTAGATCTGAAAAGCATTTAAAAATTGCCATAATTGCAGCAGTGTTATTATCTGCATTGGCATTATTCTATAATTATTTAATTGTTATTTTCTTTATTGCACTTGGAGCAGTTTCTCTTATCCATACAATCTGGACAAAGAATTATATTGGCTTTGAGTTATGCACACTGGCAACCGTTATCTGCGCAATCAAGTTTGGGCCGTTAGTTGGAGCAGTTGTCGGAGCAACATCTATTGTGTTGGGATTGATCCTGAGCATAAACCTAGATGCAGGCTTATTTTTGGCTGCTGTAATGTTTGGAGTTATAGGAGTAATTGCTTCTTTCTTTACATTTCAGCAAGTATTGTTTGCAGGCATGCTGTGCGCAATCATCTATGATGCAGTCATGGTCGGATTTTATCTTTTTATGGGCTCTTCGCCGGTTACGTCTGGTATTTATTTTATTACCCATATGCTGACAACGTATTATGTGTTTATGTTTCTGGCGCCCGTATTTGTCCCCATTGTTAATGCAAAATTTTAAATACTAATTTCTAATCTGGACGTGTGAGACAATGCTTGACAGAAAACTAGGCCGCGGCATAATAATCCTAAAAGAGGAAGAGAAGAAGATAAAGACATTTGCTGACATTAAAATTAAGGATATTAAGAAAGCAGTTTCTGACCTTCATAATTTGATTAAAATAAAGTTTGGCACAGAGGAAGGAAGGCGGTTAGTGGCAAATTATGTGCATTCCCATCCTTTTACCTGGTTTTCAATTGGAGGTTTTCTGTGCTTTATATATGATATTATTGCAACCGTATTATTAACTGAAATCTTTGGTATCTGGTATATGATTTCTTATGGCATTGCGCTGATTACTGGGGTAGTGTTTCTTTATTTCTTTCACTCATTTTTCACATTTGAGATGATTGACAGGATTGACAGGAGAATATTCAAGTTTTTTGTTCTGATGACTGCCTCTTACTTACTCAACTGGCTTCTTGTTTACATATTTACAGAGATGTATTATTATCATTATTTCCCCATAATTGTAGCTGTAACTACCATATTGTCATTTTTTAATTATTATTTCAACAACAGATGGGTGTTCAGGAAGTACCATGCGTTTGAGTAGAAAATAAATAATTGGTTTTCTTATTGGATTACGGATTATAACCTCATTATTGATTAAGAGGGTAATAACTCAATTTGACATAATGAAAGCAGTGTGTTTTTGTTTATAATTTCTTTCATCTTTTTTTGGCAGCAGAGATAAAGTAATAAAAAGATATTGCGGTTTATACCGCACATTTTATCAAAATTTGTAGAAATAGTTTATTTATTGTGTATAATGGAGTATAAGCAAAATACATCTTGTAAGTAAAAATATGCACCGGCCGGGATTCGAATATCCGGACAGCGAGCATTTTTCAACACTCACCATCACCCGGATCAAAAGCTGTCCTCTAGGTGAGCTTTCGCTCGCCAATTTTGGTCAAACTTTTTTAAAAAGTTTGCTTGGAAGGCTTCTATCCTAACCATTAGACTACCGGTGCAAATGATTAAAAGAAAACACCAATAGTTTATAAATTTAATTAAAAACTATTAATCAGCAAGGAAAAATTTTAGCCTGCAACAGCATATATATGCACATAGAAGATTTTTCTACGACATTGCTATGGCTAGGCGCATTTATTTTTCAACAGTATATGCATAGTAAGATTTACGAAGCAGCTGCCGCAGTTGGCACTCTCTCGTTTGGTAGAAAAGTTGCTCCTCCTCTACGCTCAGATAGTAGATGTGATAATAGTAAAGCATTGCGTGATGTGTTTATGAATGTGTAGTTAGAAGGTCTTGCCCGTCGCAA